>NZ_JBSGXU010000066.1:0-40335 GCF_053610205.1 Streptomyces sp. NPDC054932
GCGTCCGGCGCGGTGCATCGCAAGGCGGAGAGGCGCAGCTCGTACCTGTTCGTACTCGCGCGCTTCGACAACGCGGCGAGGTGCCGTGCCGGGCGCCGCGGGCCCGGCGGGACTTTGCGGACACCCCCCAGGTCGCGCCTTCCATGCCCCTCCTCAGGGCATGGGCGGGGTCGGGCCCCGGCCGCGCGTCGGGTCATCAGCAGGTCGAGCCCGTCCAGGATGCGCTCCAGCCCGAACTCCAGCGCCTGGTCCCGCCCGCCGCGTTCCGCCGCCGAGGCCAGCGCCGCGCCGAGCGCGGGGAACCACGCCGCAGGCGCCGCATCCTCGACCGGATGCTCAGGGCCGGCAAGGACGGCACCGCGCTCGCCCTCCCGGACTGTCCGGACGGCCCCGTCGGCCAGCACACGGCCGCGACGGCAGAGACGACCGAAGCGGTGAAATCACCGCATCGGCACGCTCGTTGACGATCCACGCATCCCGCCGCCGGAGAAGCAACCACGCAAAGAGAGACACAACTCCCCTAACCGCACCGGCGCTTATGAAAAAAGTACCTGTCGAATGGTTTTCTTTCCGGCGACCCGACTAGATTGACGACACACCGAAGCGAACGCCGCTCGGGCAGCGACCAGGGGGACGAGCACACGTGGCGAGGGCCAGACAGGAGCGGGCCGAGATCACCCGCCAAGCCATACTCAGTGGCGCGGCAACCGCCTTCGACCTCAGCGGGTTCGACGGCACAAGCCTCAGCGACGTGGTCAAGCACGCCGGAGTGACCAAGGGCGCCCTCTACTTCCACTTCCCGTCCAAGGAAGCCCTCGCCCGCACCCTGATGGACGAACAGTTCCAGGTCTCCGAACACCTCCCCGCCGTCGAGGAGCCGGGCCTGCAGACCGTCATCGACCTCACCCACCGGATGGCGCACGGCCTGCGCACCGACGTCCGCATCCGCGCCGGCATCCGCCTGGTCATCGAGTTCGGCTCCTTCACCAACCCCGACCCGACTCCCTACGACTCCTGGATCGACACCTGCCGCAGCTGCCTGACCCCCGCTCAGGAACGCGGCGACATACACCCGTCGCTCGACGTGCAGGCCCTCTCGACGCTGCTCGTCGGAGCCTTCACCGGCATCCAGGTCACCTCGCACGTCCGCACCCGCCGCGAGGACCTCCACACCCGCGTCACCGATCTGTGGAACTTCCTCCTCCCCACCATCGTCCCCCCGCAGCGGATCACCCGCTTCCACCCCACGGGCACGCCGGAAGCCACCCCGCCGACCCCCACCCACTGACGCAGGGCGGCCTCGCACACGCCGTGGCGAACCACGGGGGTGCTCGCCACGGCGTGGCCGAGACCGCCCTGACCCGATCCGGGCCCGCGACCGCGCCGGCGGCCGGGGCCCACCGGACGAAGACCTGCTCCTCCGGGCCTCTCAGGCGTCGGCGGGGGCGAGGGAGTCGACGTCCTCCATGAAGCTCAGCATCCGGGCGTTGACCAGCTCGGGGTGGTCGATCTGCGGTCCGTGTCCGGTCGCGGCGACGATCTCGGCGCGGGCGCCGGGTATCAGACGCGGTACGCGCTCCAGCTGCCGCTTGGGGTGCACGAGCAGGCTGCGCCTGCCCATGACGAGGTAGAGCGGCGTCCGGATGGAGCGCAGGGCGTCCTCGGCCAGCGGCAGGGGCGCGGGGCGCCTGATCCGGAAGGCCCGGGCGCCCACCTGGACCCACTTGCGCAGCTCGGGCACCACGATGACGGGCTGCTCCAGCCAGGCGGCCAGGCGCGGGCGCAGTGCCCTGGGCGCGAAGCTGGCGAAGAGGCTGACGAAGACCCAGGCGAAGAAGCGCAGGCCCACCCGCTCCAGACCGCCGGGGTCGAGGAGGGTGACGGAGGCGAGCCTGCCGGGTCGGCGGTGCGCCTGGTTGAGGACGAGCCAGCCTCCGTAGGAGGAGCCCACGAGGTGGACCCTGTCGAGGCCCAGCGCGTCCAGTGCCTCGTCGAGCCACTGGGCCGCGCGCTCGGGCTGCCACATCGGTTCGCGGTGGACGCTGCGGCCGGCGTCGCCGGGGGTGTCGAGCGCATAGACGGGGCGTTCGGCGCTGAGCGCGGGGGTGTTGGGGTACCACATGGCGGAGCAGTAGCCCGCGCCGTGGATCAGGACGACCGGTGTGCGGGACTCGGCGGCCGGGTCGTCGGGTCCGTAGCGGTAGACGTGCGTGGTGCCGAAGCTCGTCTCCACGTCCGTCTCGGAGCGGGCGGGTGCACCCATCGCGTAGAGCGTGTCGCAGGCGGCGAAGTACCGGTCGCGCAGGGTGTCGTTCACATAGCGGCCGACATCGCGGCGTGCGCGGGTTCGGGTGGCGTTCTCGGGCACGGGGCACCTCCGGGAAGATCCGTTCTTCGTAATACGAACGTACCATAAAGATGGTACGGCGGTACCATGAAAGAGTCCGGGCGGTCCGGACCGCGAGCACACCACCGACGGGCGGAGACCACACATGCCGAAGCGCGTGGACCACGAGGAGCGGCGCGCCCAGATCGCCGACGCCCTCATCAAGGTGGCGGGGCGGCGCGGGCTGCACGCCGTCGGCATGCGCGACGTGGCGGCCGAGGCCGGCGTGTCACTGCGGCTCGTGCAGTACTACTTCGAGACCAAGGAGAAGCTGCTCTTCTACGGCCTCCAGCACCTCACCGACCGCTTCACGGCACGCGTGGGCGAGCGCCTCGCCGCCGCCGGTCCGAATCCCGGACCGCGCGCGACCATCGAGGCACTACTGCTGGCCTCCCTCCCCACCGATGAGGAGAGCCGCACCTTCCACCTCCTCTACAGTTCGTACTCGATCCTGTCCGTGACCGACGAGGCCCTCGCCGCCCAGCCGTTCATCGACAACCCGGACGCCGCGGAGAACGCCCTCGCCGGGCTGCTCCACCAGGCACAGGAGAGCGGCCTGGCCGACCCCGGCATCGACGCGCGCACGGAGGCGATCAGCCTGCTCGCGATGACGGCGACCATGGGCACCAGCATCCTCGTGGGCCAGCGGACGCCCGAGTCGGCCGTCGCGGTGCTCCACCATCACCTCGACCGGATCTTCAACACCGCCCGGCCACCGGCCCCTTCCGGGCCCCGATAGCGCGCCCGTCCCGGCGAGTTCCAGGACTGTTCACCCCCACGTGACCCGCGCCTCCCCGGACCGGCCGCCGCGGCCGGTCGAATGATCAGGACCAAGAGGTCTGGACCACTGATGTCGCGCCATTCCGGTGGCGCATTCGCTCCGGTGCCACACTCTCGCAACAACTGGTCTATACCTTTGGTACTAGGGTGGGTCACCTGAAACGGGTACATGCACAGCCGTGGGGGGCTTTATGACCTTTCATCATCTTCCGCAACCACCTTCCGACGAAGAGCTCTACTGGTACTTCGGACCGCAACGCCGCTGGGTCCTGGTCAGCACCTCGCTCGCCTTCGTGTTCACGGCGGCGACCATGTTCACCTTCGCCCTGCGGACACCCGCCCTGTGGGCGTTCCTCGCCGTCCTCGGGCTCAATGTCGTGGCGCTCGCACTCTCCTCCGTCAACAGCCTGCGCCAGCGCCGGCTCACCCGGCAGTCCCACGAGGTGCTCGTCCACGCCTGGCAGCCCGCCGTGCTGCCGGGCGTCGATCTGTACCTGCCGACGTGCGGCGAGCCGCTCGACGTCCTGGACAACGCCTACCGGGCGGTCGCGGCCGTCGACTGGCCCGGCGCGCTGACCGTCTGGGTCCTGGACGACGCCGACCGGCCCGAGGTCGCCGAGCTGGCCGCCGGTCACGGATACGAGTACGTCGTACGCCCCGACCGGGGCCACCTGAAGAAGGCCGGCAACCTCAATCACGCACTCACCCTGAGCAGTGCCGAGTTCATCGCGATCCTGGACGCGGACTTCGCCCCGAGGCCGGACTTCCTGCGCCATCTCGTGCCGTACCTGGCAGACCCCGCCGTCGGCATCGTGCAGAGCCCGCAGTGCTTCGACACCGACGAGACCATGGGCTGGATCCAGCGGGCCGCCGGCTCCGCACAGGAATGGTTCTTCCGCTGGATCCAGCCGTCCCGGGACGCGAGCGACGCCGCCATCTGCTGCGGCAGCAACGCCGTGTACCGGCGCGGCGCGATCGACCTGGCGGGCGGCTTCGCCCGGCTCGACCACAGTGAGGACCTCTACACCGGACTCGCCCTCCACGAACAGGGATTCCGCACCCTCTACGTACCGGTGCTGGTCGCCAAGGGCACCTCGCCCGACCGGCTCACCTCCTTCGTCAACCAGCAGTACCGGTGGGCGATGGGCAACCTCCATCTGATCGGCACCCCCGTGCTGCGGCGGATGCGTGCGCCCTGGCGGATGCGCCTGTGCTTCTACGAGGGCATCGTCGGCTATCTGACCACCGCGGTGAACACCTTCGCGGCCCCGCTGCCGCCGCTGGTGATGATGTTCTGGTACCCGGACCACATCCGGCCCTGGCACGTGCTGCCGCTGCTCGCCCCGCTGTGGCTGTGGCACGTACTGCTGCCGAGGATCAGCCGGACCCGCTGGCGGGTGGAGGTCATCCGGGCCAACGTCCTGACGAGCGTGGCCGCCGCGACCGCGTTCGCGCACACGCTGCGGGGGCGCAGCGCCGCCTGGGTGCCCACCGGCACGCGCGGTGCGGCGGCCGCGGGCGGGATGGCCCGCCGGGTGGTCGCCGTCTCGCTGATCTGGCTCGTCCTCTCCAACGGCGCCGCCGCCGCGGGTCTCGCGCTGGCCGTGGCCCGCAACGGCTGGGAGCCCAACTGGGGTCTGCTCCTCTACCTCCTGGTGCAGTGCCAGATCAACCTCCCGCTGATCCGGGACCTGGTGGCCGAACTGCACCCGGCCGCGGGGCCGGTACGCGCCCGGGTACGGGCCGTCCTGCGCTCGCGCAGCGGCATGCTGCCGCGCCGCTGGCCCGAGACCGTGGCCGCCTCCGCGGTCCTCCTGCTCACCGGCCTGCTGGCATCGGGGTGGGTCAACCCGATGCTTCCCTGGCGCAGTTGAAAGGCACCGTCCTCATGTCCTTCCTCGTCACACCCGGCCGGCGCCGGCCTCGCAGGGATGCCGTGCGGCCGGGGAGTCCGCCGTCCGGATCCCGCCCGGGCAGCGAGTCCGGGCCCAGCCCGCACCGGTCCGCCTTCCGCCCCGACATCGAGGGGCTGCGCGCGGTCGCCGTCCTCGCGGTCCTCGCCTTCCACGCCGGGATCCCCGGGGCGGCCGGCGGTTTCGTCGGCGTCGACGTCTTCTTCGTCATCTCCGGCTACCTGATCACGGGCCTGCTGGTCCGGGAGGCGATCGCGACCGGCCGGATCCGGCTCGGCGACTTCTTCTCCCGGCGGGCCCGGAGGCTGCTGCCCTCCGCCGCGGTGGTGCTCGCCGCGGTGGCCGTGGCCGGTGCCTGGCTGACCGTACCGCTGCGCCGCGCCGACATGGAGTACGACGTCGTCGCGGCGGCGCTCTCCTTCGCCAACTGGCGTTTCGTGTCGCAGCGGACCGACTACCTCGCCGCCGGGCACGACCAGAGCCCGCTGCTTCACTTCTGGTCCCTCGCCGTCGAGGAACAGTTCTACCTGTTCTGGGCCCCGCTGCTGGCGGTACTGGTGCTGGGCGCGGCCCGGGCGGTCCGCCGGGGCCGGGCGGTGCGTCTGGTCGTGGTGCTGGCCGCCGCGCCGCTCGTCCTGGCGTCCTTCGCGCTGGCGGTGCACTGGACCGGGCGTTCCGTGTCGCTCGCCTACCTCGCGACGCCCTCGCGCGTCTGGCAGTTCGGCGTCGGGGCGCTGCTCGCCCTGCTGCCCTGGCACCTGATGCGCGGGCCGCGCCCCCTGCGGCTGCTGTGCGGCTGGGCCGGGACCGCGGCGATCGGCTGGTGCGTCGTGTCGTACGACGCCGGGACCCCGTACCCCGGTCACGCGGCGCTCGTACCGACCCTGGCCACCGCCGCCGTGATCCTCGCCGCGATACCGGGCAGGGGCGAGCGGCACACGCAAGGGCCCTGGGACGTGGGGCGGCTGCTGTCGGGGCGGGCGCCCCGGGCCGTCGGGCGGCTGTCCTACAACCTGTACCTGTGGCACTGGCCGGTGCTGGTCCTCTCCGAGGCCCGGCTCGGCACGCTCGGCTGGCCCGCGAAGACCGCGCTGACCCTGGCGGCCGTCCTGCCCGCCCTGGCCACCATGCGCTGGGTCGAGCAGCCGCTGCGCCGCAGCCGTACGGTCTCCGAACTCCCCCGCCGCGGGCTGTCGGTGGGCATCTCGGCCATCGTGCTGCCGGTGGTCCTCGCGCTGGTGGTGGGTACGACGACGCTGCGCGTGCTGGGCCCGGCCGCTCCGCTCGACACGCAGGGTCTGCCCCCGGGCGCCGCCTCCGGGCCGACGCTGCTGGCGCGCACCCCCGGAACGCCGCTCGTGGACGGCCCGGTGGTGCCGAGCCCCGCGCAGGCGCGGGTGGACTTCCCGCCGGACGGGGTCTGCGAGGTGGCCCCGGCGCAGACGCGCAGCCCGGACTGCCTGTTCGGTGCGGTGGACAGCCCGGACCGGATGGTGCTGCTCGGTGACTCGCACGCCGGGCAGTGGTTCTCCCCGATGCTGGCGCTTGCCTCGCAACGCGGGTGGGCGTTGCAGGAGTTGGTGAAGCAGGGCTGCCCGCTGCCGGAGCTGGCGGTGGACAGCCCGCAGCTCGGCCGCGCCTACCGGGAGTGCGACACCTGGCGGGCGGACGCCCTGGAGCGGCTGGCGCAGCAGCCGAAGCCCCGCCTCATCGTGATCGCCTCGCTCAACCGGTACACCGACGATGCGCGGCTGCTGGCCGAGGGGTGGGACAAGACGCTGCGGTCGCTGCGGGCCCTGGGGGCTCCGATCGTCTACATCGAGGACACCCCCGTACCCGGTACCGACATCCCGGCGTGCGTCTCCGGCAGTCCCGACTCCCCCGGCGCCTGCGCGTTCAGCCGGAAGGACGCCCAGCTGCCGGATCCGCTGGCACAGCGGATCGCCTCCGGCGCCCTGCCCGGCGTACGGAGCGTCAGCGTGAACCCGGTGCTGTGCCCGGGCGACGGGCCGACCTGCCCGGCCGTGCTCGACCGGATCCTGCTCTACCGGGACGACGCCCACCTGACGAATGCGGCGGCCGTGGTCCTGACGAACCGGCTGGAGAGGCTGTTCACCGGCGCCGGGCTGCTGCCCGCCCCGGCCGGGGCCTCGGCGGCGCCGGGGGCGGACGGGTGGACGCGGTTGCTGCGCGACGACTTCGACGGCCCGGCGGGCTCCCCTCCGGCGGCCGCCGACTGGATCCACGACATCGGCACCTGCTACCCGGGCTGCCCCGCGCCCCAGTGGGGCACGGGCGAGATCGAGACCATGACCGACTCGACCGACAACGTCCGGCTCGACGGGAAGGGCGCGCTGGAGATCGTCCCCACCCGGAAGGACGGCCGGTGGAGTTCGGGGCGGATCGAGACGCGGCGCTCCGACTTCGCACCGCCGCCGGGCGGGGCGCTGCGGATCGAGGCGTCGATCGCGCTGCCGGACGTGACCGGGGAGAAGGCCGCCGGCTACTGGCCGGCGTTCTGGACCCTGGGGGCACCGCTGCGCGACGGGTACACGGGGTGGCCCGGCGTCGGGGAGCTCGACGTCATGGAGTCCGTGAACGGGCGGGACACCGTCTTCGGCACGATGCACTGCGGTGTCCTCGACGGGGGGCCGTGCCGGGAGCCCGCGGGCCTGACCTCCGGTCCGCAGCCGTGCTCCGGCTGCCGTACGGCGTTCCACTCCTACGCCGTCGAGGTCGACCTCGCCCCCGGCGCCGAGGAGGTGCGCTGGTATCTCGACGGGCGCGTGTACCACCGGGTGACCGCCGACCGGATGGATCCCGGGACGTGGAAGGCGGCCGTGGAGCACGGCCTGTTCCTGATCCTGAACGTGGCGATCGGTGGCGGTCTGCCGCTCGCCGACGGTGCGAGCGCGGGTCCGGCCACCGAGCCGGGGCATGCGATGCGCGTGGACCACGTCACGGTCTCGGCCCGGGGAGGGAACGGGTAGGGCACGCGGGCGCGGACCCACGTGCGGGAGCGCCCCGCTCGCGGACCGGGAACGGTCTCGTGAGCGGGGCGCTCGGCGTCGGTGCGGGAGCGGCGCGGGTTCGGGGCGGGGCGCGGTCCGGCGCGGCTGCGACGCGATGTCAGAACGTGAGGGCGGCGTTTCCGTTGACGGTCGCGGACATCACGCACGCGTTGGAGAAGGTGTGCTTCCAGGAGACGCGGCTGCCCTTCCACACGCCGTCGGCGGTGACGGTGACCGGCGCGTAGTGCATGGGGCAGGCGCGGTCCGGGTTCGGGGAGGACAGCAGGCGGTCCAGCGCTCCGCCGGTGGAGTTGAGGGCGGCGCAGGCGGCCTGCGGATCCGGGTGGGTGCCGAGGGCGGACGGGGCGCAGCTGAGCGTGGACGCCCGGACGACGGTGGAGGTGGCGGCGTCGTCGCCCTGCGCGACCGTGAACACCAGAGCGGACGGGGCGTACAGGCTGGAGGGCTGGGCGGCTGCCATGCCGGTGGTGCCGATCAGACAGAGGAGGGTGGCGGCGGAGGCAGCTGCGATGCGGTGACGCACGACGAAACTCTCTTTCGATTCAAAGGTTGAACGCGATATTTGGTTTCGATATCGCGTCGTTGCGGCACCAGACTGTCCGACACGAAGGCAAGTCGCATATCGATGACCGATTTACGGACAGAGCGTTCGCATACCGGCGACCGAATGGTCGTTCGGGCAGCTCACGGGGGGCGGCGGGGGCCCCGCCACCGCGCGCCGACGCGCGCCGCACCGGCCGCGACGTGCACCCCTCACCCCGCTGACCTGCTGCCGGTCGCGCGCGGTTCACCGGACGGCCATTCAGCTTGACCGGATATGACCGCTCGAGCCCCCGGAGCGCGACGCCGAGGCGCCTCAACTCCGCACCGACCAAGGAAAGTTAGGTAAGGCTTGCCTAAAAATGCCATAGGATGCCGACATGAAGAAGATCATCCGCACCCTGACGGCGGTGGCGGCCGGACTGGCCCTCGCCGCGCCCGGGACGCTCGCCACTCCCGCCGTGGCCGCACCCGCTCCGCCCGGCGCCGCAAGACTCGAACTCCCCCGGCCCACGGGCGATTTCGCCGTGGGCCGCGACACCCTCCACCTGGTGGACCGGGAGCGCAAGGACCCCTGGGTGCCCACGGCCGACCGCGAGTTACTGCTGTCGCTCTACTACCCGGCGCTCGCACGCACCGGAACTCCCGCTCCGTACATGAGCCCTCCCGAGGCCAAGGCGCTGCTGACCGACCGCGGCCGGCTCGGCGCGTACGTCACCCCCGAGCGCGTCGCGGCCACCCGGACCCATGCGCGGACGGACGCCCTGCCGCGGCCCGCCGCGCACCGCTACCCGCTGATCGTGCTCTCCCCCGGCTTCACCATGCCGCGCACCTCACTGAGCACCGTGGCCGAGGACCTCGCCAGCCGCGGCTACGTCGTGGCGGCGGTGGACCACGCGTACGAGTCCGACGGCACCGTCTTCCCCGGCGGCCGGATGCTCACCTGCAAGGCATGCGAGCAGGTCTTCCCCGACGGGGCGCTGCAGCGGGTGTCCGACGGCCGGGCCCGTGACATCCCCTTCGTCCTGGACCGACTGACCGGCCCGCGCCCCGCGTGGCGGTACTCCTGGCTGATCGACTCCCGGCACATCGGCATGGCCGGTCATTCCATCGGCGGTGCGGCGGCGTCGGCCACCATGGCCGTGGACCCGCGCGTGGACGCCGGGGTCAACATGGACGGCACCTTCTTCACGCCGATACCCCGGAGCGGCCTGGGCGCACGGCCCTTCCTGATGCTCGCCGGCGACCCCGCCCTGCTGCCGCCCGACTTCCCCGACACCTCCTGGGAGGACAACTGGCCCCGGCTGGACGGCTGGAAGCGCTGGCTGACCGTCACGGGAGCCGGACACCCCGGCTTCACCGACTGGCCCGTGCTCGGTGACCAGGTGGGATACCCCCATCCGGAGACGCCCCTGTCGGGCACCCGCTCCCAGCAGATCACGCGGGCGTACGTCGGCGACTTCTTCGACCTGCACCTGCGCGGGAAGCCCGCGCCACGCCTGGACGGTCCGACGGCGGCCGACCCGGAGGTCGTGTTCCACCGCGGCTGAGACCCCGTACGGGGGCACCCGCCCCGGTGGGTGCCCCCGTACGCGGGCGGCCGCGGGCCTGTTCCGTCTGCCGAGCTTCGGCGCTCGGGCCTACTCCGCGGCTCGGCTGCGGGCCACAGGCCAGAGGGTGTTGCGCCCGGCACGCCCCGCGCGGCGGTCGGTGCACTGCGCCGGGCGCAACTGGCCTACCACCCGGGCTAGTTGGGGCGCACCCCCGCGCGTCCCGGGAATCCCACGACTGCGGCCGCCCATCTCCCCTTGCACTCGACTATTAGGTTAGGCTTACCTAAGAGTGGGGGGTATGGGGATGCAGGAGAATGCGCAAGACCAGGCGCAGCAGGACGAGTGGGCCGATGAAGTGCTGGCCTGGATGAGCTCCCAGGAAGAGATGGACCGGGCACTGCGCGACGCGTTGCGGCGCACGCCCAGTCAGCGCGAGGAAACGATCGCCCGGATGGCGGACGCCCTCCGCGGGGCGGCCCAGGGACTGACCATCCCCGGGTGCGCGGCCGCGGCCGGCGTTCCCGAGCGCATTCTGCGCGAATGGCTGGACATCGACGCCAGCTTCGCCACGGCGCTGCGCTCCGCGCACGCCCTGGCCGAGGCCCACGGGCTGAGACCGGGGGCCGCGCCGACCCCGGCCGCCTTACAGCTGATGCTGAACGCGATCCGCAAGGGGGCGGCCTGGCCGGCCGCGGCGACCCTCGTCGGGATCTCCGTGCGCGGGTTCAACCGCCTGCGCGCCGAGGCGCCACCGGTCGGGGCCCTGATCGCGGCGGCCCAGCGGGCGCGCTCGGCGACCGCGGGCGCGGGCCAGCGACGCAGACCCCCCAAGGCGGCGAACCGCCGGGTCGGGTACCGGATCGTGCAGCTCGACGACCCTCTCCTGTCCCCGGGCAGCCAACCGGACGACCCTGCGGGCAGGTTGGGCGACCGCGCCATGCGCCGGGACTGAGCGTGCGGACCGGATCGGAGGGTGCGACGCACCCCCGAAGCAGCCTAGTTAGGTTAGGCTAAGCTAAGTATGAGATGAGGGGCAGGGTGACCTCCGCCCCTCGTCGAGCCTCGCGCGCCCGTTCACCACCGGCGCCCCGCGTAGCGCCGGCATCAAGGAGATCCAGCCGTGGGCCCTGTGACCATCGACCCCTATCCCATGCCCACCCAGGACGTCGTACCGCGTTCCGTGGCGCCCTGGTCCGTCGACCCCGACCGGGCCGCCCTGCTGATACACAACATGCAGAACCATCTGCTCCGGCCCTTCCCCCGCGACCGCCCGCCGCTCGTGGACCTGATCGGCAACATCACCGCGCTGCGCCGGTCCGCACGCAGACTCGGCCTCCCGGTCGTCTTCAGCGCGGTGCCGCCCGCCGAGCGCCCCGAACAGAGGGGCCTCGCGGCCGAGATGGAGACGGATCCGCCGGAGCCGGACCGCGACGTGTCGATCACCGAGGAACTGACCCCGCACCGGGGAGAGCACCTGATCGCCAACACGCGGCACAACGCCTTCCTGCGCAGCCATCTGGAGCGGATCCTGCACACCACGGGCCGGGACCAGCTGATCCTGTGCGGCGTGTTCGCGCACTCCGGCGTGCTGCTGACCGCGGCGGACGCCTTCATGAACGACATCCAGCCGTTCGTCGTCGCCGACGCGGTGGCGGACACCTCCGCGGAGGAGCACGCGCTCGCGCTGCGCTGGACGGCCGCACGGGGCGCCGTCGTACACACCACCTCGACCGTCATCGACGAACTGGAAGCCTGAATGACGACCACCCATCCCGGCCCATGAGCGGACAGGCCGCGCCGCGGGCGCGCACCCTCATCGAGGCCCTGCCGTGGCTGGAGCGGTTCCAGGGCCGCACGGTCGTGGTCAAGTTCGGCGGAAACGCCATGGTGAACGAAGAGCTCAAGGCGGCCTTCGCCCAGGACGTGGTCTCGCTGCGCTACGCGGGGCTCCGGCCGGTCGTCGTGCACGGCGGCGGCCCGCAGATCAGCGCGATGCTCGAACAGCTCGCTCTGGAGGTCCGGTTCGCCGCGGGACTGCGCGTGACGACGCCCGCGGTGATGGAGGTCGTGCGCATGGTGCTGGCCGGGCAGGTCCAGCGGGACATCGTCGGCCTGATCAACCGGCACGGAGCCTTTGCCGTGGGGATGACCGGCGAGGACGCCCGCACCCTGTCCGCCGTCCGGCGGTCCGCCCTGGTGGACGGCGCGGAGGTGGACATCGGCCTGGTGGGCGACATCGTGCACGTCGACCCCGACACCGTACGGGGACTGCTGGAGCGCGGCCGCATCCCGGTGATCTCCCCGATCGCCCGGGGCGCCCACGACGACAACGTCTACAACATCAACGCGGACCTCGCGGCGGCCGCCCTCGCCGAGGCCCTGGACGCCGAGAAACTGGTGATGCTCACCGACGTCGCCGGCCTCTACGCGGACTGGCCGCACAGCACGGAGATCATCGACCGGCTCACCGCCGGTGAACTGGCCGAACTGCTGCCCTCGATGACCGGCGGCATGGTGCCCAAGATGGAGGGCTGCCTGCGCGCGGTGCGCTCCGGTGTCCGGATGGCGCACGTACTGGACGGCAGGGTGCCGCACGCCCTGGTCCTGGAGGTCTTCGCGGACGAGCACACCGGCACCACGGTGGTGCCCGACGGCCCGCCGGGCGAGGAACACCTCCCCCGCTGAACCGGGGGAGGGCCGCACTGCCCCGGCCCTCCTCCACCACACCCCGCAGCCGATCCGGCTCCGGGGCTTTCCGTGTGCCCAACTCCGCCTACCGCGCCACGGGTTGACGCGGAACGCGGCAGCGCCGGGCCCAACTTGAC
Organism: Streptomyces sp. NPDC054932; assembly: GCF_053610205.1. Classification (NCBI taxonomy): domain Bacteria; kingdom Bacillati; phylum Actinomycetota; class Actinomycetes; order Kitasatosporales; family Streptomycetaceae; genus Streptomyces; species Streptomyces sp. NPDC054932. Next base: position 13,030 of record NZ_JBSGXU010000066.1, read on the forward strand.
AGCTTCCGGCCCGTCAGAGATGTTAGGCCAGCCTTACCTAACCAAATAGGGTAGGACCGAGGAAGGATGGGCATGTCCGCACCGCACGCGAGCTCCACACCCGGGGACGCTCTCCCGGACACCAGGGATCTGGTGGGCATCGGCTTCGGGCCGGCCAACCTCGCCCTGGCGATAGCGATCCAGGAGCACAACGGCCGGCGCGCCCCCGGCGAGGCGATCCGTGCCTCTTTCATCGAGCGCCAGGACGACTTCGGCTGGCACCAGGGCATGCTCCTCGAAGGGGCCACCATGCAGGTCTCCTTCCTGAAGGACCTGGTGACGATGCGCAATCCGGGAAGCCCCTTCAGCTTCCTGCACTACCTCCAGGACCGGGACCGGCTGGCCGACTTCATCAACCAGAAGTCCTTCTTCCCCACCCGCCTCGAATTCCACGACTACTTCCGCTGGTGCGCCGCCTCCTTCGGCGGGCTGGTCGACTACGGCACCGAAGCCGTCGAGGTGCGCCCGGCGGGTCCGGCCGACGCCGCGGACCGGCTGGACGTCATCACGCGGCCCACGTCCGGGAGCGGTCCGCGGCGTACCACCCGCACCCGCAACCTCGTGCTCGGGACGGGTCTGCGCCCGCGCGTCCCGGCCGGGATCAGCACCGGCCCGCACATCTGGCACAACCGCGACCTGCTGCACCGCGCACCTGAACTGACGGTGCGTCCGCACCGCCGGTTCGTCGTGGTCGGCGCCGGACAGTCCGCCGCCGAGACCGCCGACCACCTGCACCGCACCTTCCCGGACGCCGAGGTCTGCGCCGTGTTCACCCGGTACGGATACAGCCCGGCCGACGACAGCCCCTTCGCCAACCGGATCTTCGACCCGGCCGCCGTCGACGAGTTCTTCGCGGCTCCGGAAGAGGTCAAGCAGCGGCTCATCGGCTACCACTCCAACACCAACTACGCGGTGGTGGACGGCGATCTGATCGAGCACCTCTACCGGACCGTCTACCAGGAGAAGGTCGCCGGCACCGAACGGCTGCGCATCCTGAACACCACCGCCCTCACCGCCGTGGAGGAACTCCCCGACGGAGCACGGGCCGTGGTCCGCTCCCTCACCACGGGCGAGACCCTCACCCTCGACTGCGACGCGGTGGTGCTGGCCACCGGCTACCGGCCCACCGAACCGGCGGAGCTGCTCGGCGACCTGGCCGGGGAGTGCCTCACGGACGGGCAGGGGCGGCTGCGCGTCGGCCGCGACCACCGGGTGGAGACCACCGACCGTGTCCGGGCCGGCATCTACGTCCAGGGTGCCGCCGCCGAGCACACCCACGGCATCACCGCTTCCCTGCTGTCCACGCTGGCCGTCCGCTCGGGCGAGATCTGCGACTCCCTGCTGCTGCGTGTCGCCGAGCGCGAGGTGCAGGCCGCGATGGCGACCAGGGCGGCGGCCGTCGCCGACGGCGTTCCCGCCCACCGGGGCTGAGCGGCGATGGCGTGGACCGATCCCCCGGCGGCGGCCGGGACTGCCGGTACGACCGGGGCCTACGGGACTGCCGGGACCGACAGGACTGACCGGACTGCCGGACTCACCGCGGCGCAGGCGCACATCCTGGCGGCGCAGAGCGCGGATCCCTCGTACGCCGGTCACAACGTGGGCCAGTACATCGAGCTCGTCGGCCCGCTCGACACGGCCGCGCTCGACGAGGCCGTACTTTGCACCCTCGACGAGGCTCCATGGCTGCGCTCACGGCTGATGAGCCGGGGCGGCGGCCTGCCGCGCCTGGACACTTCCGCGGCGGCCGACCCGGTGGGCGCCGCCGTCGAGCTGGTGCGCGGCCAGCTCGCCTGCCCGCCGCGGCCCGAACTGCTCACCGCCCCGGGGGGCGATGCCCCGGCCCCCGATCTCACCGGCGCCCTGCTGGTCACGGTCGGCCCCGAACACCACCTGCTGGTGCAGTACTTCCACCTGCTGGCGGTCGACGGGTACGGGGTGGCGCTGATCGGCCGGCGGATCGCCGAGGTCTACACGGCCCTGGTGGGCGGCCGCCCGCCAGGCCCGACCCCCTTCGCACCGGCCTCCGTCCTGGCCGACGCGGACCGGGCCTACACCGGCTCGGCGGCCCAGGACGCGGACCGTCGGTACTGGACGGAGCGGTACGCCGACCGCCCCGTGCCCGTGTCCCCCGCGGGGCGGGCCGCCCCGGCCCAGGACACCACGCGGCGGCACACCGTGCGCCTCGATGCGACGGGCAGCGCGGCCGTGCGCGCCACCGCCCGCTCCGCCCGCGTCACCTGGGCCGAGGTCGTGCTCGCCGCGACCGCGGTGCGGGTGACGGCGCAGACCGGCGCGCGCGAGGCGGTCCTCGCCGTGTACGCGACGGCGCGGACCGGCCCGGGAATGCTCCGGGTGCCCGCGACGGCGGTGAACGTCCTGCCGGTGCGACTGCCGGTGCGGGGGGCGGACACCTTCCGGTCGCTGCTGCACGCGGCGGCCGGGGAGCTGACCCTGCTCCGCCGTCACCAGCGGTTCCGCGGCGAGGAGCTGGCGCGCGAGCTGTGGCCGCAGTACCGGGGCGGGCGCGTCCCGGGGCCACTGGTCAACCTGCGGCCGTTCGAGACGGAGCTGGACTTCGGTGCGATCCGCGGGCGGGTGGTCAGTCTCGCCTCGGGACCGGTCGACGACCTGTCGGTCTCTGCCGCGGCGGACGGCGACGGGCTGCTGCGGCTGGACTTCGCCGTCAATCCCACGCTCTACGAGGCGGGCGAACCGGCCCGGTTCGCCCGCCTGTTCACCGAGGACCTGGCCGCGCTCTGCGACGCCCCCGACACGCCGGTCGCCTCGCTCCCCGGTCCGGGACGGGAGCCCGACGCGGCTCTTGCCCCTGCCCCTGCCCCTGCCCCTGCCCCTGGATCCGTCCTGCCCGGGCAGGGCTCCCCCGTCCACCACTGATCCCATCCCCGTTCCGACCGCCCCGGTCATCACCCAAGGAGAGACACCATGGCCACCAACCCCTTCGAGGACGACGACGCCCGCTACTTCGTACTCGTCAACGCCGAGCACCAGCACTCGCTCTGGCCCGCCTTCGCGGAGGTCCCCGCGGGGTGGACCGTCGTGCACGGCGAGGACAGCCGGGAGGGCTGCGCCGCGTACACGGAGACGCACTGGACCGACATGAGGCCCGCCAGCCTCATCGCCAGGAGCTGACCCCCGGGGGGGGGCCGCCCGGCCCCCCGGTCTCACGCGCGGGGCCGGACCGGAGCATGCTCTCCGGCCCGGCCCCCGGTCGCGTGCGGACCGTACGGTTCACAGCCGCCGGGAGAGCACCTCCGAACCGCGTGCGGGATCCAGTGCCCCCGCCCAGGCGGCGGGCGCCCGCCCCGGCCCGGTCGGCACGAAACCGTGCCTCCGGAAGAAGGCCGCGCCGCCGGTGGTCGCGGTGAACACCTCGCGTACGAGGCGGTTGCGGGCGTCGGCGAAGGCGGCGCGCAGCAGCGCTGCGCCCAGGCCCAGGCCCTGGTTCCCCCGGGCGACGCAGAAGTTGTAGAGCACGGCGGCTCCGTCCCCCTCGTCGCTCAGGGCCAGACAGCCCAGGACCGGTGTGCGACCGCGACCGGTCACGAGGAGGAACTCCCCTGCGTGCGCCAGGTAGTGGTCGATACTGCGGGGCCGCAGGGCCCCGGAGCGGATGAAGGCCAGCGAGAGGGCGTGGAGGGCGGGGGCGTCGTGCAGGCGCGCCCGGCGGAGCAGCGGCGGGAGGCCGTCCGTGCCGTGCAGCGGGGGACAGGGGGTGGCGGCAGTAATCACGAACTTAGGTTAGCCTTCCCTAAATTGACCCGCAATTCCGCCTCCTGACCCAACTCATCACACCCAGAGGTCGGTTCATCGAAGCGGGAGCCGGATGTGCACTGCACCCGGCTTGACGTGCACCTTCGCGTTTAGTTAGGTAAGCCTTACCTAATGGAATGCCGAAAGCCTCTGCCTCTCCGCCGTTCCGCCGGTCCACCCATCCCCGAGAAGAGAGTCCCTCCATGTCCGCATCACCGTCCTTCACGCTCGACCGTCTGGTGCGCGACGTCGCCGACGTGCTTTACACGGAGCCCTCCGACGTCTCCCTGGAGGAGGACCTGCTGGACCAGGGCCTCGACTCGATCCGGCTGATGTCCCTGGTGGAGAAATGGCGTGCCGAAGGCGCCCGCATCAGCTTCGTGGACCTCGCCGAGCGGCCGACCCTGCGCCAGTGGGCCGAACTCCTCACCGCCGCCCCCTGATCCCCTCCCCCCACACCTGCCCGCCCCGGAGCCTGCCGTGCCTCTGCGTGACTTCGTCATAGACATCGAACCCCTGCGTACCAGCAGAGACTTCCGCGCCATCTTCATCGCCCGCGTGGTGTCCCTGTTCGGCCTCGGCATGGCGACGGTGGCCCTGTCCGCCCAGGTGTACGGCCTGACGCGGTCGACCTTCAGCGTCGCCGTCGCCAGCATGATCATGAGCATCACCGTGCTGCTCGGCTCGCTCTGGGGCGGCGTCATGGCCGACCGGACCGACCGCCGGCGCCTGATCGTGTACGCCCGCGGCGCCGCCGCCCTCGCCTTCGCCGGCCTCGCCGTGAACGCGATGCTGCCGGATCCGACCCTCTGGGGCATCTACGTCTGCGTCGCCTGGGACGGCCTGGCCACGGGCGTCAGCGTCACGGCCCTGATGGCCGTCGCCCCGACGCTCGTGCGCCCCGACCAACTCCCCGCCGCGGGCGCCCTGATCTCCCTGACCGGTGAGATCGGCTCCATCAGCGCGCCGTTCCTCGGCGGCGTCCTCCTCGCCCTGTGGGGGCCCGGTCCGGTCTTCGCCTTCACCGCCGTCACCACGGCCGTCACCACGCTCCTGATCGCCCGGATCCGGCCCCTGCCCCCGGTCAAGGACGACGAGGACGAAGAGGAGTACGGCGCCGACAGCGGATCCCTACTGGTCGCCTTCAAGTACGCCGTGCGCAACCGCGTCGTCGGCGGCCTGCTCGCACTCGGCGGCGTGATGGCCCTCTTCAACCTCCCGGTCGTGCTCTTCCCCGAGATGGTCGACCGGCAGTTCCACGGCGGCGAGGTCATGCTCGGCCTCCTCTACACCGCTCCCGCCGTCGGCGCGGTCGCCGTCTCCGCCACGAGCGGCTGGCTGACCCGGGCCGCGCGACCGGGCCGGCTGCTGATCATCGCGGCGTTCACCGGTGGCCTGTCCGCCGTGGGCTTCGGCCTCAGCGGCAACATCTGGGCCGCCTTCGCGCTGCTCGCCGTGGGCGGGGCCGCCGGCACGGTGTACGAGATCCTGGAGTACGCCCTCGTCCAGCACAGCACACCGGACCGGATGCGCGGACGCATCGTCAGCGTCATCACCACGCAGGGCACCACCGGCGGCGTCGTCGGCGACGTCGAAGTCGCCGCCCTCGCCCGCTGGTTCAGCCCCGGTGGCGCCGCCGTCGTCAACGGCGCGATCTGCGCCGTGGCCGCCCTCGCCGTGGCGATCGCCGTACCCGGCCTGCGCAGGGCCACCCTCCCCCGTGACGGGCGTGACGAGAACGAGGACGACGGGCCCGGCCCGGACACCGCCGGCCTGACGCCGGCCGCCCCCGCCGTCTAGGGGTGTCTTGTCGATCGGGCCGGGCCCGGCCCGATCGACAGCACGGGCCCCGGGCCGTCCCGTTCGGATCTTTCCGGGCCCGCACTGCCGACCGCCCCGCCACCCGGGCGCGCCCTTTCCATGCCTGCCGCCCGCAGGCCCCGCACCCCGTCGAACTCCCCCGGCCGGTCCCCCCGCCGGCCGGGGACCCGCAGCGAATCTGGAGCACGATGTCCATGACCGAGCGTCCCTCCCAGCGCCTCCCCCTCACCGGGGCCCAGACCGGTGTCTGGTACGGCCAGCGGCTCGACCCCGACTCCCCGGTCTACAACGTCGGCCAGTACGTCGAGATCGACGGCCCCCTGGACACCGGCCTGTTCGTGACCGCGCTCCGGCAGACGGTCGCCGAGAGCGAGGCGCTCACCGCACGCTTCGCGGAGGGCTCCGACGGCGAGCCCTACCAGGTCGCCCGGAGCGGGCCCGGCGCAGGACCGCTGGTCGCCGTACTCGACCACACCGGCCAGGACGATCCGTACGGCACCGCCCTGTCCCTGATGCGCGCCGACATGGCGCGTCCTGTGGACCCGGTCCGGGACTCCCTGTACGTGTTCACGCTGCACAAGGTCGGCCCGGACCGCACGCTCTGGTACCAGCGGGCCCATCACATCCTCCTGGACGCCTTCGGGTTCTCCCTGATCTCCCGGCGCACGGCCGAGGTCTACACCGCGCTCGCCGGGGGCGGGGAACCGGCGCCCCGTCCGTTCGGCGGGCTGGAGGTGATCCTCGCCGAGGAGCACGCCTACCGCGCCTCCCCCCGGTTCGCCGAGGACCGCGCCTACTGGCTGGAGCGGCTCGCGGACCACCCCGAGCCGGAGCCGCTGAGCGGCGCCCGGTTCCCCGCGGCGCACGCCTTCCTGCGCGACGGCGCCGCCCTGACCCCCGAGGAGACGGCGGGCCTGCTCGCCATCGCCCGCGCCGCCAGGTCCAGCTGGGCCGACGTGATGACCGCCGCGTTCGCCGCCTACCTGCACCGGGCCACCGGGAGCCGGGACGTGCTGCTGTCCCTGCCCGCCATGGCACGGCTCGGCTCGGCCGCCCTCAAGGTCCCCTCGATGGTCGTCAACGTACTTCCGCTGCGCGTCGCCGTACGCCCGCAGACCCCCTTGGCGGAGCTGGTGGCCACGGTCGCCGCCGACATCCGCGACCTGCGCCGCCACCAGCGCTACCGCGCAGAGGACATCCGCCGCGATCTCGGACTGTCCGGCCGCGAGCAGGGCCTGCTGGGGCCCGTGGTCAACATCAAGGCCTTCGACAACTCCCTCGACTTCGCCGGAGCGGCCGGCGCCGTGCACAACGTCGCCGCCGGCCCGGTGGACGACCTCACCCTCGGCGTCCACCACGACGCCGCCGAGGGCCGCATCCGCTTCGAACTCGACGCCAACCCGCAGGCGTACGACGCCGACACGTTGGCCGCGCGCCGCGCCGAGTTCGCGCACTTCCTCCGCGAGGCCGCCGCGGCCGGACCGCAGGTCCCCGTCGGGCGCCCGGACCTGCTCGCGCCGGCGGCCCGTGACGCCATGCTCCTGGACTGGAACGACACCGACCACGCGGTGCCGGCCGGCACCGTCGTCGACGCCTTCGAGCGGGCCGCCCGCCTGCACCCCGAGCTGCCCGCCGTGATCGCGGGGGCCCGTAGCCTGGACTACGCCGCCCTGGAGGAGCGTGCCAACCGGCTCGCCCGCCTGCTGACGGACCGCGGCGCCGGCCCGGAGACCGTCGTCGGCCTGGCGCTGCCCCGTACCACCGACCTCGTGGTGGCCCTGCTCGCCGTCATGAAGGCGGGCGGCGCCTACCTGCCGCTCGACCTCGACTACCCCGCCGACCGGCTGGAGTTCATGGTCGAGGACGCCCGCCCGCTCTGCGTCCTGACCACCCTGGACTGCGCGGCGACCGCCCCGGTCGTGGACGGGGTCGAGACCGTCGTCCTCGACGCCCCCGACACCCTCTCCGAGCTCGCCGACACCGCCGCCGACGCCCTCACGGACGCGGAGCGCACCGCCCCGCTCGCCGGCGGCCACCCCGCGTACGTGATCTACACTTCCGGCTCCACGGGCCGGCCCAAGGGGGTCGTCGTCCCGCACGCGGCCCTGGCCAACTTCCTGCGCATGCAGGCCCACGAGCTCGACCTGGCCCCCGGACAGCGGCTCGTCGCGGTCACCACCGTCTCCTTCGACATCGCCGCCCTGGAGATCCACACCCCGCTGATCAGCGGCGCCACGGTGGTCCTCGCGGACCGCGACACCGTACGGGACCCGGCCGCGCTCGCCACGCTCGTCGACGCCCACCGGCCCTCGGTCATGCAGGCCACGCCGTCGCTGTGGCACGCCCTGCTGGAGGACGGCCGTCCTGCCTCGCTCGGCGGCACCCGCGTGCTCGTCGGCGGGGAGGCCCTGCCCGCCGCCCTCGCCGAGCGCCTCGCCCGCACCGCGCGCTCGGTCACCAACGTGTACGGCCCGACGGAGGTCACCATCTGGGCGACCTCCAGCCTCCTCGACCCCGGCCACACCGGGGTCCCGGACATCGGGGTGCCGTTCTGGAACACCCGCGCGCACGTCCTCGACGGGGCCCTGCGCCCGGTCGGCATCGGCCGCCCCGGGGAGCTGTACCTCGCCGGGGACCAGCTCGCGCGCGGCTACCTCGGCCGCCCCGCCCTCACGGCGGAACGTTTCGTCGCGGACCCGTACGGGCCAGCGGGCAGCCGGATGTACCGGACCGGCGACCTCGTGCGCCGCCACGCGGACGGCCGGATCGACTTCCTCGGCCGCGTCGACGACCAGGTCAAGCTGCGCGGCTTCCGCATCGAACTCGGCGAGATCGAGAGCGCGCTGACCGCCGGTGAGGGCGTGGACCGGGCCGTGGCCCTGGTCCGCGAGGACCTGCCCGGCTTCCCGCACCTCGTCGGATACGTCACCCCCGCGGCACAGGGGCCCGCCCCCGACCCGGCGGCCCTGCGCCGGGCGCTCGGCGAGCTGCTGCCCGAGTACATGGTCCCGTCCGCCGTGGTCGTCCTCGGCGCCTTCCCGCTGACCGCCAACGGGAAGATCGACCGGCGTTCCCTGCCCGCTCCCGACCTCGCCGCGCTGGCGGGAGCCGGGGCACGGGCCCCGCGCGGCGCCCGCGAGGAGATCCTCTGCGGGGTCTTCGCCGATGTGCTGGGCCTCGCGTCCGTGGGTCCGGACGACGACTTCTTCACCCTCGGGGGCCACTCCCTGCTGGCCGCGCGGGTGATCGCCCGGGTGCGTACCGCCCTGGGCACCGAGTGCGGGATCCGGGACGTCTTCGAGGCGCGCACGGTGGCCGCGCTGGCCGCGCTGCTGGCCGGACGCACGGCCGCCGCCCGCCCGGCGCCCGTCGCGGGTCCGCGCCCGGACCCGCTGCCGCTCTCGTACGCGCAGCAGCGCCTGTGGTTCGTGCACCAGGTGGAGGGGGCGAGCGCCACCTACAACATCCCGTTCGTGGTGCGGTTCGACACTGCGCTCGACGCGGACGCCCTGGACGCGGCCCTGCGGGACGTGGCGGGCCGCCACGAGACCCTGCGCACCGTCTTCGGGGAGCGGGACGGGGAGCCGTACCAGCGGGTGCTGGGCGTGGCGGAGGCCGGAGTACGGCTGCACGTGCGTGATGTGGCGCCGGACGGGTTCGAGGCCGCGGTGCGGGACGCGCTGGGGCACCTCTTCGACCTGTCCGGCGAGGCCCCGCTGCGGGTGACCCTGGTGCGCGACGCGGCCGGCGGGGAGCACGCCCTGGTGGTCCTGCTGCACCACATCGCGAGCGACGAGTGGTCGATGGGGCCGTTCCTGCGCGACCTGGAGCGGGCGTACGCGGCCCGGTGCGCGGGCGCCGACCCTGAACTCGGTGTCCCGGCCGTGCAGTACGCCGACTTCGCGCTGTGGCAGCGGGAGCTGCTGGGCGCGTCACGGACCCCCGGTTCGCTCGCCGCCGCGCAGGCGGCGTACTGGCGCACGGCCCTGGCGGAGCTGCCGCCGGAGGCCGGGCTGCCGACGGACCGGCCGCGCCCGGCCGTGGCCGACCCGGCCGGGGCCATGGTCTTCAGGGCGGTGCCGCGCGAACTGGCGTCCGCGGTGCGGTCGCTGGCCCGCGAGAGCGGCACCAGCGTGTTCATGGTGGTGCACGCGGCGGTGGCCGCGGTGCTGCACCGGCTCGGGGCGGGCGAGGACATCGTGCTCGGCAGCCCGGTCGCCGGGCGGACCGACAGTGCGCTCGACGAGCTCGTCGGCTTCTTCGTCAACACGGTGGTGCTGCGTACCGACCTGTCCGGCGACCCGTCCTTCACGGAGCTGCTCGAGCGGGTGCGCACGGCCGACCTGGCCGCGCTCGACCACGCCGACCTGCCCTTCGACTCGGTCGTGGAGGAGGTGAACCCGCAGCGCTCGCTCGCCCGTCACCCGCTCTTCCAGACGATGGTCTCGCACAGCACGGTGACCCAGGACGTGGCGAACCTGTTCGGGCGCCCGGCCCGGGTGGACCGGGTGGATCCCGGTGTCACCAAGTTCGACCTCGACATCACCTTCTCGGACGCGGCGCACAGCGACGACCTGGAGCTGGAGGTGTTCTACGCGACCGCGCTGTTCGACCGCGCGACCGTGGAGACCTTCGTGCAGCGGCTGCTCCGCGCCCTCGCGGCGGCGGTCGCGGCTCCGGGGGACCCGGTGTCCTGGTGGGAGCTGCGGGACGCCGCCGAGCGGGCCCGGCTGGCCCGCTGGAACGACACGGACCGGCCGGTGGAGCCGGGGGCGGTGACCGAGGTGTTCGCGGCCCGGGCGGCCGCGACTCCCGACGCGGTGGCCGTGGTCGCCGGGGAGGAGCGGCTGACCTTCGCCGAACTGGAGGACCGCGCGGGCCGGCTGGCGGCCGTGCTGGCCGCGCGCGGGGTCGGCGCGGACACGGTGGTGGGCCTGGCCGTGCCGCGCTCCGCCGACACCGTGGTGGCCACGCTCGCCGTCCTGAAGGCGGGCGGCGCCTACCTGCCGCTGGACCTGGACCACCCCGCGGAGCGGATCGCGTTCATGCTGGCGGACGCGGCACCCGTGTGCGCGGTGACCACCCGGGCGGTCGCGGACCGGCTGCCCGGCGTGGACCTGGTGGTGCTGGACGACCCGGAGACGGTGGAGCGGCTGGCGGCCGCCGAGGCCGGGGCGGACGTGCCCGTGGACCCGGAGCACGCCGCGTACGTCATCCACACCTCCGGTTCCACCGGCCGCCCCAAGGGGGTCGTGCTCCGGCACGCCGGGCTGACCCGGCTCTTCCGCGACCACGAGCGGGAGCTGTACCTGCCGGTCGCCGCGCGGCTCGGGCGCCGGGTGCGGGCGCTGCACACCGCTTCCTTCTCCTTCGACTCCTCGTGGGAGCAGCTGCTGTGGCTGGTGGCCGGCCACGAGCTGCACGTCCTGGACGAGTACGGCCGGCGGGACGCGGACGCGGTCGTGGCGTACGTGCGCGCGGAGCGGATCGACGCACTGGACGTCACCCCCTCGTACGGACGGCAGCTGGTGGACGCCGGGCTGCTGGCGGGCGAGTGGCGGCCGCCGCTCTTCCTGCTGGGCGGGGAGGCCGTGCCGCCCGCGCTGTGGGAGGAGCTGCGCGCCGTCCCCGGGGTGGAGGTCGTCAACTACTACGGGCCCACCGAGTTCACGGTGGACGCCCTGGTGGCGCGGGTGACCGACTGCGCCTCGCCGGTGGTGGGCCGGCCGCTCGACAACAGCCGGGCGCACGTGCTGGACGGGCGGCTGCGGCCGGTGTCGGTGGGTGTGCCGGGTGAGCTGTACCTGGCGGGCGAGCAGAGTGCCCGCGGGTACCTGGGTCGGTCCGCGCTGACGGCGGAACGTTTCGTCGCGAATCCGTTCGACTCCGTCGGCGGCCGGATGTACCGCACGGGCGACCTCGTACGGTGGCGGGCCGACGGCCTGCTGGAGTTCCTCGGCCGGGTCGACGACCAGGTCAAGATCCGCGGCTTCCGGGTGGAGCCGGCCGAGGTGGAGGCCGAACTCGCGGCCCTGGACGGGGTGGCCTCGGCCGCCGTCGTGGTCCGGGAGGACACTCCCGGCCTGCCCCGGCTCGTCGGCTACGTCACGGGCCCGGCCGATCCGGCCCGGCTGCGGGCGGAGCTGGCCGAGCGGCTGCCGGAACACCTGGTCCCGGCCGCCGTGATGGTCCTGCCGGTGCTGCCCACGAACGTGAACGGCAAGCTGGACAAGGCGGCGCTGCCCGTTCCCGTCGTGGCGGCGGGTGGCTCCGGACGGGCCCCGCGCGGAGCCGCCGAGGAGCAGATCGCCGACGTCTTCGCCCAGGTTCTGGGCGTCCCCCGGGTCGGGGTCGACGAGGACTTCTTCCGCCTCGGCGGGCATTCCCTGCTGGCCACCCGCGTGGTGGCCCGGATCCGGACGGCGCTGGGCACCGAGTGCTCGGTCCGGGACGTCTTCGAGCTGCGCACGGTCGCGGCGCTCGCGGAGCGGCTGGCCGGCCGCCGCGCGGCGGTCCGCCCCGTCCTGGCGGCGGGTCCGCGCCCGGAGCGGCTGCCGCTGTCGTACGCCCAGGCCCGGTTGTGGTTCCTGCACCGGATGGACGGGGCGAACGCCACCTACAACATCCCCCTCGCGCTGCGGCTGCGCGGGCCGTTGGACACCGCGGCCATCGAAGCGGCCGTGCACGAGGTGACGGCCCGGCACGAGGCGCTGCGCACCGTGTTCGCGGAGGACACCGAGGGTCCGTACCAGCGGGTGCTGGAACCTTCGGACACGGCCGTGCCCTTCGCGGTGGCCGACGTCGAGCCGGCCGATCTGGGCCGGAGCCTCGACGCGGCGGCCGGCCACCCCTTCGACCTGGAGACCGAGACGCCGCTGCGGGTGACCGTGCTGCGCACCGCCGCCGACGACCAGGTGCTGCTCCTGCTGCTGCACCACATCGCCGGTGACGAGTGGTCGGCCGGCCCGCTGCTGGCCGACCTGGCGGCCGCCTACGCGGCCCGGTGCGCGGGCGGGGTCCTGGAGACCGCGCCGCCAGCCGTCCAGTACGCGGACTACGCGCTGTGGCAGCGCGAGCTGCTGGGGGACCCCGCGGCCGCCGGATCGGTCGCGCACGGTCAGGCCGGCTTCTGGCGCGAGGCGCTCGCGGGCTTGCCCCACGAGCTGGCGCTGCCCGCCGACCGGCCGCGCCCGGTCCACCCCACGCACGAGGGACGGACCGTGACCGCGGCGCTGCCGCCCGAACTCGTGGCGGAGCTGGAGGCCCTGGCCGGTGAGCGGGGCACCACGATGTACACGGTGGTGACCGCCGCCGTCGCGGCGCTGCTGCACCGGCTGGGCGCCGGCGAGGACGTCCCGCTGGGCAGCCCGGTGGCGGGGCGCGGCGAGGAGGTCCTCGACGGGCTGGTCGGGTTCTTCGTGAACACCCTGGTCATCCGCGCCGACCTGGCGGGCGACCCGTCGTTCGCCGAACTGCTGCGCCGCACGGCCGACTTCGGCGCCGCTGCCCTGGCGCACGCGGACCTGCCGTTCGACGCGGTGGTCGAGGCGGTCAACCCGGAGCGCTCGCTGTCGCGGCACCCGCTCTTCCAGACGATGGTGGCTTACGAGGACGGCGGCGCCGAGCCGCTGTTCGCCCTCGGCTCCCTGCCCGCCGAGGAGTTCCCGGTCGCGGCCGGGGACGCCAAGTTCGACCTGGAGATCCTCTTCCGCCGCACGCCGGGCACCGGCGGCGCGGCCGCCTCGATGACCTGCGGCGTGCGGTACGCGACCGACCTGTTCGACGCGGAGACCGTACGGTCCCTGCTGACCCGCTTGCTGCGGCTGCTCGGCGCCGCCGCGGCGGCCCCCGAGGTCCCGCTGGCCGAGCTGGAACTGCTGGACCCCGCCGAGCGCGCCCAGGTCCTGGACGGGTGGAACGACACCGCCCGGCCGGTGGCCCCGCAGACCCTGGACTCCCTGACGGCGGCCGGCTCCCGGCGCGATCCGCTGGCCACGGCCCTCGTCTTCGAGGGGCGCGAGCTGTCGCGCGCGGAGTTCGAGGAGCGGGTGAACCGGCTGGCGCGGCTGCTGATCGCCGCCGGGGTCGGCCCGGAGTCGGTGGTGGCCGTGGCCCTGCCGCGCTCCTTCGACCTGGTCGTCGCCCTGCACGCGGTGGTCCGGGCCGGCGGCGCCTACCTGCCGCTCGACCTCGGCCTGCCGACCGAGCGACTGGCGTACATGGCGGAAACGGCCGCGCCGGTCTGCCTGGTGACGGACCTGCCCTCGCTGGGGGCGCTGCCCGACCTGCCCGACACCGAGATCCTCGTGCTGGACGCGCCGGAGCGGGCGGCCGAGCTCGCCGCGCTGCCGGGCGGCCCGGTCACGGACGCGGAGCGGCGCGCGCCGCTGCTGCCCCACCACCCCGCCTACGTGATCTTCACCTCGGGCTCCACCGGCAGGCCCAAGGGCGTACTGGTCGAGCACGGGGCGATCGTCAACCGGCTGCGCTGGATGCAGGACGCGTACGGCCTCGACGCCACCGACCGGGTGCTCCAGAAGACCCCCGCGAGCTTCGACGTCTCCGTCTGGGAGTTCTTCTGGCCGCTCGCCGAGGCCGTGCCGCTGGTCATCGCCCGCCCCGACGGACACAAGGACCCGCTCTACCTCGCCGGACTCATCCGCGAAGAGCGCGTCTCCGTCGTGCACTTCGTGCCGTCCATGCTCGCCGCATTCCTGGGCGAGGCCGACATCGCGGACTGCCCGTCCCTGCGCCTGGTCGTCTGCAGCGGCGAAGCCCTCCCGAGCGAGCTCGTCACCCGCTTCCACATCTCGGCCGCGGGCGGCGCGATCCGTCTGGTGAACCTGTACGGACCCACCGAGGCGGCCGTCGACGTCACCGCCGCGGACTGTCCGGCGGCCGGACCGGACTCCGCGCCCGCCTCCGCCTCCGCCTCCATCGGCTGCCCCGTGTGGAACACCCGGGCCTACGCCCTGGACGCCCGGCTGCGGCCGGTACCCGTCGGGGTACCCGGCGAGCTCTACCTGGCCGGCGTCCAGCTGGCCCGCGGTTACCTCGGCCGCCCGGCACTGACGGGCGAACGCTTCGTCGCCGACCCGTACGGCGTCCCCGGCGCCCGGATGTACCGCACCGGCGACCTGGTGCGCTGGAGCCGGGACGGGCGGCTGGAGTACCTCGGCCGCACCGACGACCAGGTCAAGCTGCGCGGCCTGCGCATCGAACCCGGCGAGATCCAGGCCGTCCTGACGAGCGCGCCGGAGGTGGACCGGGCCGCCGTCGTCGTCCGCGAGGACCAGCCCGGCGTGCAGCGCCTGGTGGCCTACGCCGTCCCGGCTCCCGGCGCCACGCTCGACCCGGCCGCCCTGCGCACCCTGGCCGCCGCCCGCCTGCCCGAGTACATGGTCCCTGCCGTGGTGGTACCGCTCGCGGTGCTCCCGACCACGGCCAACGGCAAGCTCGACCGGCGTGCGCTGCCGACGCCCGCCGCCCCGGTCACGGGTGCCTCCCGGGCACCGCGCGACGCCCGCGAGGAGATCCTCGCGGGTGTCCTGGCCGACGTACTGGGCCTGGACGCGGTCGGTGTCGAGGACGACTTCTTCGCCCTCGGCGGCCACTCGCTGCTCGCCGCCCGCGCGGTGGGGCGCTTCCGGTCCGCCCTGGACGTGGACTGCACCGTCCGCGACCTCTTCGAGATGCGCACGGTCGCCGCGCTGGCCGCCCTGCTGGCGGAGCGCACGGGCGCCGGGCGTCCGCGACTCACCGCGGCCGCCCCGCGGCCCGAGCGGCTCCCGCTGTCCTTCGCACAGCGCAGGCTGTGGCTGCTGGACAGCGTGCGCGGTCCGAGCACCACCTACAACGTGCCGCTCGCGGTGCGGCTGCACGGGCCGGTGGACACGGCGGCCCTGGAGGCGGCGGTCCGCGATCTGGTCGCCCGCCACGAGAGCCTGCGGACCGTGTTCCGCGAACACGAGGGCGAGCCCTACCAGGTGGTCCTTCCGGCCGAGCGGGCCGGTGTGGCGCTGACGGTGCGCGAGGTGGCGCCGGACCGGCTTGAGGAGGAGGCGGTCCGCGCGGGCGGACACCTCTTCGACCTGGCGGCCGAGGCGCCGGTGCGGGTCACGCTGCTGCGGGCCGCACCCGACGACCATCTGCTGGTGGTGCTGGTGCACCACATCGCCACGGACGAGGGTTCGGCCGGACCACTGCTCGCGGACCTGGACCGGGCGTACGCCGCCCGGTCGGCGGGCGCGGAGCCCGGCTTCGCCCCGCTGCCGGTGCAGTACGCCGACTTCGCGCTGTGGCAGCGGGAGCTGCTCGGTGACGCCGGCGCCCCGGAGTCGGTGGCGGGCCGGCAGGCCGCGTACTGGCGGCAGGCGCTGGCCGGCGCTCCCGCGGAGCTGGCGCTGCCCGCCGACCGGCCGCGGCCGGCGGTCCCCTCGTACGAGGGGGGCGTGGTGACCTTCGAGGTCCCGGCCCGGGTCGGGGCGGGGCTGGCGCGGATCGCCCGGGAGGGCGGTGCGACGCTCTTCATGGTGGCGCACGCGGCCGTCGCGGCGCTGCTGCACCGGCTGGGCGCGGGCGAGGACATCCCGCTGGGCAGTCCCGTCTCGGCCCGGGAGGGCGTGGAGCTCGACGGTCTCGTCGGCTTCTTCCTGAACACGCTGGTGCTGCGCGCCGATCTGTCCGGGGACCCGAGCTTCACCGAGCTGGTGGCGCGGGTGCGGGACACCGGACCGGCGGCCTTCGCCCACGCCGATCTGCCGCTGGAGGCCGTGGTCGAGGCGGTGGATCCGGAGCGGTCCCGTTCGCGCAATCCGCTGTTCCAGACGATGGTGACCTACCACTCCGTGGACAGTGCGGTTGCCGAACTGTTCGGGCTGCCGGCGCAGGAGTTCACGGTGGAGACGGGCGGCGCCAAGTTCGACCTGGAGTTCGCCTTCGGTGCCTCCGGTGAGCACGGGGCGATCGCGGGCGGCATCCGCTTCGCGACCGACCTCTTCGACCGCCCGACCGTCGAACTGCTGGCCAGGCGCCTGCTGTTGCTGCTGGACGCGGTCGTGGACGCGCCGGACCGCCCGGTCTCGGCGGTCGAGGTGCTGGACCCGGCGGAGCGGGAGCTCGCGCTGCACGGCTGGAACGACACCGGCCGCGCCCTGGGTGGACCGCGGACGCTGGCCGCCCTGGTGGCGGCGGGCGCGAAGGAGGAGACCGGCCCCGCGCTGGTCTTCGAGGGGCGCGAGCTGTCGCGCGCCGAGTTCGAGGAGCGGGTGAACCGGCTGGCGCGGCTGCTCATCGCCTCCGGGGTCGGCCCGGAGTCGGTGGTGGCCGTGGCCCTGCCGCGCTCCTTCGACCTGGTCGTCGCCCTGCACGCGGTGGTCCGGGCCGGCGGCGCCTACCTGCCGCTCGACCTCGGCCTGCCGACCGAGCGCCTCGCACACATGACCCGTACCGCCGAGCCCGTCCTGATAGTTACCGACACTTTGTCGGGAACTTTGCTCTCCCCCGAAGTGGGCAGGGAGCGGGTCCTGTTGGACTCCCCCGGCGTCCGGTCCCGGCTGGCCGCGCTGGACGGCTCGGACCTGGCCGAGGCGGAGCGTTGCGCGCCCCTGCTGCCCCACCACCCCGCCTACGTGATCTTCACTTCCGGCTCCACGGGCATGCCCAAGGGCGTGCTGGTCGAGCACGAGGCGATCGTCAACCGGCTGCAGTGGATGCAGGGCGCCTACACCCTGCGCCCGGGAGACCGCGTGCTGCAGAAGACCCCGGCGAGCTTCGACGTGTCGGTCTGGGAGTTCTTCTGGCCGCTCGCCAAGGGCGTGCCGCTGGTCGTCGCCCGCCCCGACGGGCACAAGGACCCGCTGTACCTCGCCGACCTGATCCGCGAACAGCGGGTGTCGGTCCTCCACTTCGTCCCGTCCATGCTCGCCGCCTTCCTCGGCGAGACCGGGATCGCCGACTGCCCGTCCCTGCGCCTGGTCGTGTGCAGCGGTGAGGCCTTGCCCACCGAGCTCGTCGGCCGCTTCCACGCCTCGGCCGGCGGCGCCCCGGTGGCACTGGAGAACCTCTACGGCCCCACGGAGGCGGCCGTCGACGTCACCTCCGGCGCCTGCACCGCGCTCACCACCACCGAGGGACGGGCCTCGGCCTCCATCGGCCTCCCGGTCTGGAACACCCGCCTGTACGTGCTCGACGAGCGGCTGCGGCCGGTGCCCGTCGGGGTCCCCGGCGAGCTGTACCTGGCCGGCGTCCAGCTGGCGCGCGGCTACCTCGGCCGCCCGGCGCTCACCGGCGAGCGCTTCACCGCCGACCCGTACGGCGTCCCCGGCGCCCGCATGTACCGCACCGGCGACCTCGTCCGGCGTCTGTCCGACGGCCGCCTCGACTACCTCGGCCGGACCGACGACCAGGTCAAGCTGCGCGGGTTCCGCATCGAACTCGGGGAGATCGAGGCCGTCCTGACGAGCGCGCCGGAGGTGGACCGGGCCGCCGTCGTCGTCCGTGAGGACCAGCCCGGCGTGCGCCGCCTGGTGGCCTACGCGGTCCCCGCTCCCGGCGCCACCGTGGACCCGGCCGCCCTGCGCACCCTGGCCGCCGCCCGCCTGCCCGAGTACATGGTCCCCGCCGTGTTCACGGAGCTGGAGCGGCTGCCGCTGTCCGCGAACGGCAAGCTGGACCGGCGGGCGCTGCCCGCACCCGTGATCGCCGTACCGGCCGCACCGCTCCCGCGGACCGCCCAGGTCCCCGCCGGAACCCCCGAGCAGATCCTGTGCGCACTGATGGGCGAGGTGCTGGGCCTGCCCGAGGTCGGCCCCGACACCAACTTCTTCGAGCTCGGCGGCGACAGCATCGTCTCCATCCGCCTGGTGGGACTGGCCCGCAAGGCCGGACTGACCGTCTCCGCCCGGCAGATCTTCACGCACCCGACCCCGGCCGCGCTGGCGACCGTCGCCACCGTGCCCGAGGGCGCTGCCGCCCCCGCCGCCCGTGCGGCCGACGCGGGTCCCGGCCCGCTGCCGCTGCCCCCGGTGGCCTCCTGGCTGGCCGAACGGGGCGGGCCCTTCGCCTCGTTCGCGCAGGCGCGGCTGGTCCGGCTGCCCGCCGGAGCCCGGCGCCCGCACCTCACCGCCGCACTGCAGGCCGTACTGGACCACCACGACGGGCTGCGCCAGCAGCTGACCGTGCCCCGCCCCGGGGTGTGGAGCGCGGAGATCCGGCCGACGGGCGCGGTGGACGCCTCCGCCGTCCTGGAGGGCGTGGACGCGGCGGGCCTGTCAGACACCGCCCTGCGCGAGCTGGTCGCCGCCGAGTCCGAGCGGGTCTGGCGGCTGCTGGATCCCGAGTCGGGGGCGCTCGTACGCGCCGTGCACCTCGACCGGGGTCCGGCCGAGCCGGGCCGGCTGCTGCTCGTCGTCCACCACCTCGCCGTGGACGAGGTGTCCTGGCAGATCCTGCTGCCCGATCTGCAGGCGGCCCACGAGGCCGCCGCCGCGGGCCGGACACCGGCCCTGGAGCCGGTCGGGACCCCACTGCGGGCCTGGACCACGCACCTGCTGGCCGAGGCGCAGAGCCCGCGCCGGACCGCCGAGCTCGACCGCTGGCTGGCCGCCGCCCCCGGCGGGCCGCTGCTCGCCGGACGTCCGCTGGACCCGTCCACGGACACGGCGGCCACCGCACGCCGGCTCTCCGTACGCATCTCCGCCGAGCGCACGGCTCCGCTGCTCCAGGCCGTCCCGGCCGCCTTCCACGGCACGGTCGGGGACACCCTCCTGAGCGCGCTGGTGCTGGCGGTGGGCGACTGGGCGACCCGCTCGGGGCAGGCCCGGCCGGACGGGTTCACCGTGGACCTGGAGGGTCACGGCCGGGAGCAGGAACTGCTGCCGGGCGCCGACCTCACCCGCACGGTGGGCTGGCTGACCAGCATCCACCCGCTGCGGCTGCCGGTGGGAGCGTACGACCCGGCGGCGGTGGCCGATGGGCGCGCGGACGCCGGATCGCTGCTCAAGGAGGTCAAGGAGCTGCTGCGGGCGGTGCCCGACGGCGGGCTGGGCGCAGGTCTGCTGCGCTACAACAACCCCGCCACGGCGCGCCTGTTCGACCCGTCGGCCCGGGCCGAGATCCTGTGGAACTACCTGGGCCGGCAGACCGGCCGGGCCGATTCCGCCTGGGGCCCGGCCCCGGAGGCGGACGCCCTGTCCGCCCGCCCCGACCCGGCGATGCCGCTCTCCCACGCACTGGAGATCACCGCGGAGATCACCGACGGGGACGGCGGGCCGGAGCTCACCGCCCACTTCATCTGGGCGGGCGAGGCGCTCTCCCAGGACACCGTGGGGCAGCTCGCGGACGGCTGGACGGCCGCCGTGGACGCCCTCGCCGCCTGGGCCGACGGCGGCACGTCCGCGGGGCACACCCCCTCGGACCTCGACCTGGTCGACCTCGACCAGGACCAGATCACCATGCTCGAAGAAATGTGGAGGGCCCAGCAGTGACGCAGGCTCGAATAGAGGACATGCTTCCGCTGTCCCCCTTGCAGCAGGGCATGCTGTTCCATTCCGTCTACGACGCGAGCGCGCCGGACGTGTACACGGTTCAGGTCTCCGTGTCGCTGGCCGGCCCCGTCGACGCGGACCGGCTGGAACGGGCGGGCGCGGCGCTGCTGCGCCGCCACCCCAACCTGCGGGCCGGCTTCTGGCACGAAGGGGTGCCGCAGCCGGTGCAGTTCGTGCCGGCCGAGGTGACCTTCGTGCTGGGCCGGGCGGACCTGTCGGCCGACCCCTCGCAGGCCGCGGTGCGCCGCGTGGAACGGGCCGAGCTGGACCGGCGGTTCGAGCTGCACCGGCCGCCGCTGCTGCGGCTGCTGCTGGTGCGCCGGGGCCGAGGCGACCACCTCCTCGTGGTCACCGTGCACCACATCCTGGTCGACGGCTGGTCGATGCCGCTGCTCGTCGGGGACCTCCTCGCGCTGTACGAGAGCGACGGCGACGCCTCGGCCCAGGAGCCCGTGCGCCCCTACCGCGACTACCTCAAGTGGCTGAAGGGGCAGGACCTCCCGGCCGCCGAGGGCGCCTGGCGGACCGCGCTGGCCGGGCTGGACGAGGCCGTGCTGGTGGCCCCGTCCGACCCGTCCCGCACGGCGGTGCGACCCGGGGTGCACCGCGTGGAGCTCTCGCAGGCGGCCACGGCCCGGCTGACGGCCGCGGCGCGGGCGCTGGGCACCACGCCCAGTACGGTGATCCAGGCGGCCTGGGGGCTGCTGCTCGGCAGCCTGACGGGCCGCCGGGACGTGGTCTTCGGGCTGACGGTCGCGGGCCGGCCCGAGGAGATCCCCGGCGTCGAGTCGATGGTCGGACTGTTCATCACCACCGTCCCGGTGCGGCTCACCGCGCGGGCCTGGGAGAGCGTCGCCGACCTGCTCAGACGGTTCCGGGACGAGCAGAACGCCCTGCTCGCCCACCACCACCTGGGCCTGCGCCTGATCCAGAAGCAGACGGGCGGCGGCGAGCTGTTCGACACCCTCGTCGTCATCGAGAACTATCCGGTGGACCCGTCCGCCCGCCCGGCGCTGTCCGACGGTGTGCGGGTGACGGGGGTCGAGGCCCGCGACGGCACGCACTACCCGCTCACCCTGTCCGTGTCCCTGGACGAGCGGGCCGAATTGGCCCTGGAGTACCGGCCGGACCTGTTCGAGGCCCGCACGGTCGCCCGGATCGCCGAGCGGTTCACCGCCCTGCTGGAGCAGGTCTCGGGCGACCCGGGCAGCCCGGTGGGGAGGCTGGAGCCGCTGTCCGCCGCCGACCGCGCGGAGCTGCGTACGGCCGGCCGGGGCACCCCTCGTGACGTTGCCGAGGGCACGATCGCCGACCGGTTCGCCGCACAGGCCGCCGCCACCCCGGACGCCTGCGCCGTGGTCTGCGGCCCCGACCGGCTGACCTTCGCGGAGCTCGACGACCGGGCGGACCGGCTGGCCGCGCTCCTGACCGCGCGCGGCGCCGGACCCGAGGCGGTCGTGGCGCTGGCCGTGCCGCGCTCGGCCGCGTCGGTGGTGGCCATCCTGGCCGCCCTGAAGTCGGGGGCCGCGTACCTGCCGCTGGACCTGGACTACCCGGCCGACCGGATCGCCCTGATGCTGGAGGACGCGGCCCCGGTGTGCGTGCTGACCACGGAGGCGGCCCTCCCGCTGCTGCCCGCCGGGTCGGCGGGCGGACCGGAGCGGATCGTCCTGGACTCGGCGGAGGTGACCGGCGAACTCGCCGCGCACGGCGGCGGTTCCCGTCCGCCGCGCACGGAGTCCGGGCACCCGGCCTACGTGATCTACACCTCCGGTTCCACCGGCCGCCCCAAGGGCGTCGTCCTGACCCACGGCGGTCTGTCGAACCTGTACGCCAACCACGTCGCGGACGTCTTCGCCCCCGCCGCCCGGGCTGCGGGCGGCCGGCAGCTGCGTGCCCTGCACACCGCCTCCTTCAGCTTCGACACCTCGTGGGAGCAGCTGTTCTGGATGGTCTCGGGGCACGAGCTGCACGTGCTGGACGAGATCGGCCGCCGCGACGCCGAGTTCACCGTCGGCTACGTCCGCGAACACCGGATCGACGCCATGGACGTGACGCCCACCTACGCCGGCGCGCTGCTGGAGTGGGGGCTGCTGAGCGGCTCGCACCACCGGCCGGGCCTGCTGCTGCTGGGCGGCGAGGCCGTTCCCGAGGCGCTGTGGAGCGAGGTCCGCGCGGCTCCCGGGGTGATGTCGGTGAACCTGTACGGGCCGACCGAGTACACGGTCGACGCGCTCGGCGCGGACCTGGCCGACTCGCCCACCCCGATCGTGGGCCGGCCCATCGGGAACACGGCCGCCCGCGTCCTGGACTCCGCGCTGCGGCCCGCGCCGGCCGGTACCCCCGGTGAGCTGTACCTGGCGGGCCACGGCCTGGCCCGGGGCTACCTGGGCCGGCCGGCCCTGACCGCCGAGCGGTTCGTCGCCGACCCGTACGGCCCGGCGGGCTCGCGGATGTACCGTACGGGCGACCTCGTACGGCTGCGGTCCGACGGGCAGCTGGAGTTCCTGGGCCGGGCCGACGACCAGGTGAAGATCCGCGGCTACCGGATCGAGCTCGGCGAGGTGGAGTCCGCCCTGGCCGTCCTGCCCGGTGTCGGCTCCGCCGCCGTGATGGTCCGCGAGGACACCCCGGGGGTCAGGCGCCTCGTCGGCTACGTGACCGGCCCGGTCGAAGGGGCCGCGGTCCGGGAGCGGTTGGCCGCGGTGCTGCCCGACCACATGGTCCCGGCCGCCGTGGTGGTCTTGGAGGCGCTCCCGACGAACGTCAGCGGCAAGCTGGACCGGGCCGCCCTGCCGGCCCCGGAGCTGGGCTCGGCCCAGCTGTCCCGGCCGCCGCGCGACGCCCGGGAGGAGGCGCTGTGCGGCGTCTTCGCCGAGGTACTGGGACTGCCCTCGGCCGGGATCGACGACGACTTCTTCGCGCTGGGCGGGGACAGCATCGTCTCCATCCAGCTGGTGACCCGGGCCCGCAAGGCGGGCCTGGTCCTCACCCCGCGCGACGTGTTCGAGCAGCGCACCGTGGAGCGGATGACCGCCGCGGCCTGCGACGCCGGCGACCAGGACGGCGGTCCCTCGGCCCCGGCCGGCCCGCTCGTCGCCCTCGACGCAGGGCAGGAGGCCGCGCTGGCCGCGGTGTTCCCGCACGTGGCGGAGGTACTGCCGCTCGCGCCGCTGCAGGAGGGCCTGTACTTCCACGCCGTCTACGACGACCGGGCCCTCGACGTCTACCTGATGCAGAACTTCGTCGAGCTGCTGCACGCCGTCGACGGGCCGGCCCTGCGCGCCGCCTTCGACACCCTGCTGCGCCGCCACCCCAACCTGCGGTCCGGTTTCTGGCACGAGGGCCTGGAGGGTCCGGTGCAGGTGGTGCCGGGCGAGTGGGAGCTGCCCTGGCGGGAGATCGACCTCAGCCATCTCGACCGGGAGGCGCAGGACGAGGCACTGCGGGAGTTCTCCCTCGCCGACGCGGCGGCCCGGTTCGACCTGGCGGCGCCTCCGCTGCTGCGCGTGGCCCTGATCCGGTTCTCGGCGGAGCGCTGGATGCTGTGCGTGACGCAGCACCACATCCTCACCGACGGCTGGTCGGAATCGCTGTTCTTCGAGGAGCTGTTCGCGCTCTACGGGCGCGGCGGCGCCGAGGACGTGCTGCCGCCCGTCACCCCCTACCGGGACTACCTGCGCTGGCTGTCGGCCGTCGACCGGGGGGCCGCCGAGCGTGCCTGGCGCAGCCACCTGTCCGGGCTGGACCAGGCGACTCTCGTCGCCCGGGCCGATCCGGCCCGGCAGCCGGTGACCGCCGAGGTGGTGGACCTGTCCCTGGACGAGGGGACCAGCGACCGGCTGCGGGCCTTCGCGCGCGGCTGCGGGGTCACCCTCAACACGGTGCTCAGCACGGCCTGGGCGATGGCGCTGGCCGGGATGACCGGCCGCGACGACGTGGTGTTCGGTGCCACCGTCTCCGGCCGTCCGGCGGACCTCGCCGGGGTCGACCAGATGATCGGCATGTTCATGAACACGCTGCCGTTCCGGGTCGCGCTGCGCCCCGACGAGCCACTGCGCGACCTGATGGTGCGGGTGCAGGGCGAGCACGCGGCCCTGCTGCCGCACCACTACGTGGGTCTCGGCCCGATCCAGCAGCTGACGGGCCTCGGGCAGCTCTTCGACACCCTGTACGTGTTCCGCAACACGCCGCTGAACGACGCCGCCCGCGAGGAGGCGGTGGCGGCCCACGCGATCGGCTGGACGCACAGCGTCGACGGCACCCACTACCCGCTGACCCTCGCGGTGACCCCCGGTCCGGCGCTGGAGCTGAGCCTCGGCTACCGGCCCGACCTGTACGACGAGGCCACCGCGCGGCACCTGGCGGGCCGTCTCGCGCTGCTCGTGGAGCAGCTCGCCGACGGCGGGGCGGTCCCGGTGGGCCGCCTGGTCACCCTGCAGGCCGGCGAGCGGGCCGAACTGCTGGCGACCGGCGACGACATGGGCCACGCGATCCCGGACACCACGGTGATCGACCTGTTCGCGGAGCAGGCCGCCCGGACCCCCGGGGAGACGGCCCTGGTCTTCGAGGACCAGCGGCTGAGCTACGCGGAGCTCGACGCCCGCGCCAACCGGCTGGCCCGGTCCCTGGTGGCGCGGGGCGCGGGGCCGGAGACCGTGGTGGCCCTGGGGCTGCCCCGGTCGGCGGACTTCGTGGTCGCGCTGTTCGCCGTGCTGAAGGCGGGCGCGGCCTATCTGCCGCTGGACCTGGACCACCCGGTGGACCGGCTCGGCGCGATGGTGGCGGACGCCGCTCCGCTGTGCCTGGTCACGACGGCCCCGGTGACGGACCGGGTGCCGGTGGTGGAGGGGGTGCCCGCGCTGCTGCTGGACGATCCGCAGGTCCGGGCCGAGCTTGCCGCCCGGGCGGACGGTCCCCTGGCGGAGTCGGAGCTGACAGGGGTCCGGGACGGCCGGCATCCCGCCTACATCATCTACACCTCCGGCTCGACCGGGCGGCCCAAGGGGGTCGTGGTCCCGTACTCGGGCCTGACCAACATGCTGCTCAACCACCGCGAGCGGATCTTCGCTCCTGCGGTGGCGCTCGCGGGCGGGCGCCGGATGAAGGTGGCGCACACCGTGTCCTTCGCCTTCGACATGTCGTGGGAGGAGTTCTTCTGGCTGGTCGACGGGCACGAGGTGCACGTCATCGGCGAGGAGCTGCGGCTGGACCCGGCCGCCCTGACCGCGCACTACGACAGCGTGGGCATCGACGTGGTCAACGTGACGCCCTCCTACGGTCTGCAGCTGGTCGAGGCGGGTCTGCTGGACGCCGACCGGCACCGGCCCACGCTGTTCCTGCTGGGCGGCGAGGCGGTACCGGACGGCCTCTGGGAGCTGCTGGGGCGCACCGAGGGCACCATGGGCTACAACCTGTACGGCCCGACCGAGTACACGATCAACGCGCTGGGCGCCGACGTGGACGACAGCGCCGGCTCGTGCGTCGGGCGGCCGATCTTCAACACCCGTGCCTACGTGCTCGACAGCGCGCTGCGCCCGGTACCGGTCGGCGTGGCCGGTGAGCTGTACCTCGCGGGGGCGGGTCTGGCCCGCGGCTACTTCGGGCGGCCCGAGCTGACCGCGGAGCGGTTCGTCGCCGATCCGTTCGGCGAGCCGGGGACGCTCATGTACCGGACGGGTGACCTGGTCCGGTGGCGCGGGGACGCGCAGATCGACTACCTGGGGCGCGCCGACGACCAGGTCAAGATCCGCGGCTTCCGCATCGAACTCGGCGAGATCGAGTCGGCCGTCGCGGCCGAGCCCGGCATCGCGGCGGCGGCCGTGGTCGTCCACACCGGGCCGACCGGCGTCAAGCGGCTGGTCGCCTACACGGTGGCGTCGGCCTCGAACGCACCCGAACCGGCCGCCCTGCGGGCCCGGCTGTCGGCCGCGCTGCCGGAGTACATGCTTCCGTCGGCCTTCGTGGAGCTGTCGGCGCTGCCGCTGACGGTGAACGGCAAGGTGGACCGGGCGGCGCTGCCCGCCCCCGACTTCGGGGAAGCGGGCACCGGCCGGGCGCCGAAGGACGCGCGCGAGGAGCTGCTCTGCGCGATCTTCGCGGAGGTTCTGGGGCTGGAGCGGGTCGGGGCCGAGGACAACTTCTTCGAGCTCGGCGGCCATTCGCTGCTGGCGATGCGGCTGGTCGGCCGGATCCGCGCGTCGCTCGGCACCCCGGTCCAGGTCGGGACCGTGATGACCGCGCCGACGGTGGCCGACCTGGCCGCCCGGATCGGCTCGGACGCCCGCCGGGACGCGCTGCGGGTGCTGATGCCGCTGCGTGAACGGGGCACGGCCGCACCGCTGTTCTGCTTCCACCCGGCGTCCGGCTTCGCCTGGCAGTACACGGGCCTGCTGCGCCACCTGGACGCGGACCGGCCGGTGTACGGACTCCAGTCGCCCGGGCTCTCGGGCGCGCAGCCCGCGGTGGCCGATGTCGTCTCCCTGGCGGAGCTCTACCTGGAGGAGATCCGTACGGTCCAGCCCGAGGGCCCGTACCGCTTCCTCGGGTACTCCTTCGGCGGGACCGTGGCACAGACGCTGGCCGCGCTGCTCCAGGAGCGCGGTGAGGAGGTCGCCTTCCTGGGGCTGCTGGACGCCTACCCGCCGGAGATCGAGGACTGGTCGTACATCGACGCCCCGGACTGGCGCGAGCGGCTGGAGTGCGAGGAGAGCGGCTTCCTGCTCTCGGTGGCCGGGCTGAACCAGCCGGAGGGCGGGGCTCCGGCGGACCGGGCGGAGGCGGTCGCCGCGATCCGCGACAGCCAGGGCCTGCTGGCCGGCTTCGACGAGGCACTGCTGGGGGCGATCGTCGACACGAACGTGCACTGCGTACGGCTGCTGTCGCGCAGCCGCACCCTCCGCTACCGGGGCGACGTGCTGTTCTTCACGGCCTCCCGGTCCACCCCGGCGGAGGAGGCACCGGGCCTGGTCTGGCCCGCGTACCTGGACGGCCGGATCCAGGAGCACGTCCTGGACTGCTCGCACGACGACCTGATGTCCCCCGCAGTCCTGGCGGAGATCGGCCCGGTGCTGGCCCGTGCGCTGGCGTCCGACGGGCCGGCCGCCCGGGACTGACCCCCTGGGTG
>NZ_JBSGXU010000067.1:0-40329 GCF_053610205.1 Streptomyces sp. NPDC054932
GTTCGTACCGTCACCGGTCATCGCGACCAGCTTGCCGCCCGCCTGCTCCCGCTTGATGAGGGCCATCTTGTCCTCGGGCGTGGCCTCCGCGAGGTACTCGTCGACGCCGGCCTCCTGCGCGATGGCGCGGGCCGTGCGCTCGTTGTCGCCGGTCACCATGACCGTACGGATCCCCATGCTCCGCAGCTCCGCGAAGCGCTCGCGAATGCCGTCCTTGACGACGTCCTTGAGGTGGATGATGCCGAGGATCCGCAGACCGTCCCAGTCGTGGACCGCGACCAGCAGCGGGGTGCCGCCGGAGTCGGACACTCCGGCCGACCACGCGGCGGCTTCCGGCGGTACGGTCCCACCGCGCAGCGTCACCCATTCGGACACCTGGGCCACGGCGCCCTTGCGGATGGCGCAGCCGGCCCCGTTCGGCCAGCCGAGGTTGATTCCGCTCATCCGGGTGCGGGCGCTGAACTCGGTGAACCGGGGGTTGCTCAGATCCTCTTGGGCGACCGGCTCGAGCCCGTACTGCTGGGCCAGGGCGACGACGGACCGGCCCTCGGGAGTCTCGTCGGCAAGGGAAGCCAACTGGGCCGCGTCCGCCAGCTTGATGAGGTCGGTTCCGGGAAGCGGGATGAAGGCGGCCGCCTCCCGGTTCCCGTGCGTGATGGTGCCGGTCTTGTCGAGGAGGAGGGTGTTCACGTCCCCGGCGGCCTCGACCGCGCGCCCGCTCATCGCGACGACGTTGCGCTGGACGAGGCGGTCCATGCCCGCGATGCCGATCGCGGAGAGCAAGGCGCCGATGGTCGTGGGGATGAGGGTGACGAGGAGGGCCACGAGGACCGTGGTGGTCTGGGCTGCGCCCGCGTACGCGGCCATCGGCTGGAGCGGGACGACGACCAGGATGAAGACGACGGTGAGAGCGGCCAGCAGGATGTTGAGCGCGATCTCGTTCGGGGTCTTGTGCCGGGATGCGCCTTCGACCAGGGCGATCATGCGGTCCATGAAGCTGTGTCCCGGACGCGAGCTGACGCGGACGACGATCGAGTCCGACAGCACGGTCGTGCCGCCCGTCACCCCCGACCGGTCGCCGCCGGCCGCGCGGATCACCGGCGCCGATTCGCCGGTGACAGCGGATTCATCGACGGCCGCGGCGCCGTCGATGACGTCGCCGTCGGCCGGGATCGGCTCCCCGGCCTCCACCAGCACGACATCCAGGGGCTGCAGGTCGCTCGGCGCCACGGCCTCCGTCTCGGCCTGCCGCAGGTTCGTTCCGTACGTCCAGTGCCGCAGCCGCAGCGCGACCGTGTCCGTACGTGCCTTGCGCAGCGAATCGGCCTGGGCCCGGCCGCGGCCTTCCGCCACGGCCTCGGCGAAGTTGGCGAAGATCACCGTCAGCCAGAGCCAGACGCTGATCACCCAGGTGAAGACGGACGGGTGGATGAGCGCCGACAGCGTGGTGAGTACGGAGCCGACCGCGACCACGAAGAGCACGGGCTTTCGGATCAGCTCGCGGGGTTGGAGTTTGAGCAGGGCCTCGCGGAAGGAGGCCGCCGGTCGTATCGACTCCGGCAGGGGCCCTCGGCCGGGGCGCGGCCTTCGGTGCGGCCGGTTGGCCGGGGCCTGCGACGGGGACGGGGACGGGGACGGAACAGGAAGTGTGTGCCGGGTGGCAGCGGGAGGCATGGCGAGACCTTCGGGTCGAATCGGCACAGCCGGAAGAAGGATGGATGCACCGCCGGGGATCCGTCCCTCGTGGGACCCCTCCGGCTCGTCGTGCGACGTGGGGATCCCCGGCGGTGGAACGGGCAGGAACCCACCGGCCCCGGTGCCCTCGGCAGCCGTACCGGGCAGGTGTTTTGTGCCCTCTTGACGGTCGGCGGATCGAAGGCGTCAGGGCCCCGTGGAGGGGGCGTCCAGGACCGCCGGCCGGACTTCCGCCGCGATGCGGAAGCGGAGGCGGCAGATGACGGCGTCGGTGTCGCGGCGGACCGCGTGGGCGACGACGGAGCCGCGCCGGTTCTGGAGCAGCCGCTGCCACAGGTGCGCGGGTTCGGTTTCCGGGATGAGGACGGTGACCTGGGCGTCCGGGTGGGTCTGCGCGAGCCCCCGCACGTACGCCGATACCGGGCGGCCCAGCGAGCGGGTCTCCGAGGAGAGTTCGATCAGCGGGACGCCCGGCCGCCACAACTCCCAGTCCCGGCGCAGGGCTTCGGCGGCCTGCCGGTCCTCGGCCGTGGGGTGGGTGACGGTGACGGCGAGGACTTCGTCGCCGAGGGAGCGGGCGGCGGTGAGGGCCTGGCAGGTCAGGCGGGACAGACCGGATACGGGAACGACGACGAGCGAGTGGGCCCGGTGCGGCGGCTGCGGGACGCGGCCCAGTTCGAGACGCTCGCCGATCTCGGCGTAGGACCGGTGGATCTTCTCGAGGAAGAGGACGATCAGCGGCAGGGCGAGGACGATCAGCCAGGCGCCCTCGGTGAACTTGGCGGCGGTGACGACCACTGCGCAGACGCCCGTCAGGAGCGCGCCGGAGCCGTTGAGGGCGGCCTTGGTCCGCCACCCCCTGGGACGCTCGCCGTACCAGTGCCGGACCATGCCGACCTGGCAGATGGTGAATCCGACGAAGACGCCGATCGCGAAAAGCGGGACGAGGGTGTTGGTGTCTCCGCCGGAGAGGACGAGCAGGGCGGCGGAGACGAGCGCCAGCCAGACCACGCCGTGTCGGTGGACCTGGCGGTCGGCCTTGAGGGCGAAGACGTGCGGCAGGTGGTTGTGCCGGGCCAGCAGGCTCATCAGCACCGGGAGGCCGCCGAAGGAGGTGTTGGCGGCGAGCGCCAGCAGCACCATGGTGGCGAACTGGACCACGTAGAAGGCCGCGTTGTGCCCGAAGGAGGCGTCGGCGAGCTGGGCGAGGACGGTGACGCCCTCGACCGGCTGGAGGTGGAAGCGGCCGATGAGGACGGACAGGCCGATCAGCATGACGCCGAGCAGAGCGCCGAGGGCGACCTCGGTGCGCTGGGCGCGGCGGGCGGCCGGGGCGCGGAAGGACGGTACGGCGTTGGCGACGGCTTCGACGCCCGTCAGCGCCGAGCAGCCGGCGGCGAATGCCTTCAACAGCAGGAGCGCACCGACCGCGGTGGCACCCTCCCCGAGCGCGGAGGCGTGCCCGGCTGCGGAGGCGGTGCTGACCGGGCCGTCGCGGAAGAGCCCGACGGTGATCATCGCGAGGATCGACCCGACGAAGAGCGCGGTCGGGACGAGGAAGGCCCTGGCGGAGTCGACTACCCCCCGGAGGTTCACGGCGGTGACCAGGACCAGGACGGCGAGGCAGATCCAGACCCGCTCACCGTGGAGGGACGGGAAGGCAGAGGTCAGGGCGGCCACGCCTGCGGTGACGGAGACGGCGACGTTGAGGACGTAGTCGAGGATCAGCGAGGCGGCCGCGACCAGGCTGGTCCGCCGCCCCAGATGCCGCTCGGCGACCGCGTACGAGCCGCCGCCGTCCGGGAACGCGGCGATCACCTGCCGGTACGACGCCACCAGCACCGCCAGGAGCGCAGCGATGGCGAGCGTGACCGGGAGGGTGAATCCCAGGCCGTGGGCGCCCGCGGCGGCCAGCACGAGCACGATCGACTCGGGTCCGTACGCCACGGACGCCATCGCGTCGAGCGACAGCGCGGAGAGGCCCTGAAGAGCGGTCAGCCGGTGACGGTCTCCGGATCCGGTGGCGCTGGTGTCGGGGGGCTCCTCCTGGCCCGGGTCCTCAGCGACCGTGGTCGGTTTTCCTACGTGTATGGCCATGTCGCCGGTCCCTCCGAATGAACAAAGTGAGGACAGCGTCGGAGCCGCGCGAGGAGGCGACCAGCACTCCTGGCGCATTCCATACGTCCGGCCCGCCACTCTTCACGCGTTCCATACGCGCAGGTGGGAGCGGCGTATGGGGTCCGTCAAGAGGCGGCGCCATGCGTTGCGCCGCCCCCACAGAGGGGCACGCTTGATCTGGGCGAGAGCGCCCGACTGCGACGAAGGAGAAAGTCCCGTGGACGCGGAGAACGTGGCCGGCCTGCTCATCGCCCTCGCACTGCTCGGCCATCTCGTGGTCGCCCTGATCAGGCCCGAGAAGTTCTGAGCGACGCTCTTCGTCACGATCGGCTTCGTCCGGACGGGAGGCCCCACATGTCCGGCTACTGGTTCCGGCTCCACGACCCCCTCGCACTGGTTGCGGCCCTCGTGGCCCCCTTCCTCGTCGCCCTCGCGCTCGTGCCCTTCCGTGCGGATCTTTCGGCGACGAACGAGGCGCTGATCATGGTCGTCGTGGTGGTGGCGGTCGCCGCCCTGGGTACGCGAGCGGCCGGCGCGCTGGCCGCTCTCTCGGCGGCGGCCTGGTTCGACTTCTTCCTGACCAGGCCCTACCAGCGGTTCACCATCGCCGACGGTGGCGAGATCGAGACAGCGGTCCTGCTGCTCGCCGTGGGACTGATCGTCTCCCAGCTGGCGGTCCGTACCCGCAGGCTCCGGGCGGTCGCGGTCACGGACGCGGCGCACCTGTCGAGCCTCCGGGGAACCGCCCGCCTCGCCGAGGACGGCGGCTCGCCGGAGGCGGTGGTCGAGTACGTCCGCCGGGAGCTGGTGGGCCTGCTGGGGCTGCGCGGCTGCCGCTTCGAATACGGAACCCTGATGGGACACCTGCCACGGCTGGAGCACGACGGCAGCGTCTGGCTGCGCCGCGGCAGGCGGATCACCGAGTACGCCGAGTGGCCGGACGGCGAGACCGAGCTGCGGGCCGTCGGCGGCGGCCACTACTACGGCCGTTTCCTTCTCGACGCGCACCCGGGCCGGCCCCTGCCGCCCGAGGAGGCCCGTCTCGTGGCCGTCGCGCTGGCCGCTCAGGCGGGCGCCTCCATGGACTCGGCCGGCCTGCCCCACCAGGTCTGATGCCCCGCGGACGACCTGCACCGTCAGGGCGGCGTTAAGGGTTCCCGCGCCCCCGTATGGACACCGTCAAAGCGTCTTAACACCCGGGTGAAGACACGGTTGTCTCGTCATCGGCCAACTGGCCGATTCATTTCTTCCCACTTCACTCAGGAGCTCGCGATGGCCGATCTGGCCTTCGTCGTCACCACGGTCGCGGTGTTCGCGCTGGTGGCTCTCATCGCCCGGGGGGTGACCAAGCTGTGACTGTCGAGAACGTTATCGGCCTCGTCGTCGCCGTCTCCCTGCTCGGTTACCTCGTCCTCGCCCTTGTGTACCCGGAGAGGTTCTGAGCACCGATATGAGTCCCGTAACCGCTGGTGTGCTCCAGCTGCTCGCGTTGATCGCCGCGCTGGCTCTGGCGTACCGTCCGCTGGGCGACCACATGGCCCGGGTCTACTCCTCCGAGAGGCACTACAAGCCGGAGAAGTGGATCTACAAGGCCATCGGCGCCAACCCGTCGGCCGAGATGCGCTGGCCCGCCTACCTGCGCGCCGTCCTCGCCTTCTCCGCCGTGAGCGTCCTCTTCCTCTACCTGTTGCAGCGCCTGCAGGGTGTACTGCCCGGCTCGCTCGGCTTCGTCTCGATCGACCCGGACCAGGCGTTCAACACCGCCGCGTCCTTCGTGGCCAACACGAACTGGCAGTCGTACTACGGCGAGCAGGCCATGGGCCACGTCGTGCAGACCGGCGGCCTGGCGGTCCAGAACTTCGTCTCCGCCGCCGTCGGCATGGCCGTCGCGGTCGCCCTCGTACGGGGCTTCGCGCGCTCCCGCACCGGCGAGCTCGGCAACTTCTGGTCCGACCTGGTGCGCGGCACCGTGCGCATCCTCCTGCCGATCTCGGTGATCGGCGCGATCGTCCTGGTCGCCTGCGGCGCGATCCAGAACTTCGCCGGCATCCACGAGGTCGGCCAGTTCCTGAACCAGCACGGCACGGGCGGCACGCAGCAGTGGAACGGCGGGGCGGTCGCCTCGCAGGAGGTCATCAAGGAGCTGGGCACGAACGGTGGCGGCTACTTCAACGCCAACTCGGCCCACCCCTTCGAGAACCCGACGCCCTTCTCGAACCTCTTCGAGATCTTCCTGATCCTGCTCATCCCGTTCGCGATGACCCGCACCTTCGGCCGTATGGTCGGCAACCTCCGCCAGGGCTACGCGATCCTCGCCACCATGGGCATCATCTGGATCTCCTTCACCGGCCTGATGATGTGGACCGAGTTCGCCCACCACGGTCCGGCGCTCCAGGCCGCCGGCGGGGCGATGGAGGGCAAGGAGACCCGTTTCGGCATCGCCGCCTCCTCGATCTTCTCGGTCGCCACCACGCTCACCTCGACGGGTGCGGTCAACTCGTTCCACTCCTCGTACACCGGTCTCGGCGGCGGCATCCAGCTGCTCGGCATGCAGCTGGGCGAGATCGCCCCCGGTGGTGTCGGTTCCGGCCTCTACGGCATGCTGATCATGGCGATCATCGCGGTGTTCATCGCCGGCCTGATGGTCGGCCGCACCCCCGAGTACCTGGGCAAGAAGATCGGCACCCGCGAGATCAAGCTCGCCGCCTGCTACATCCTCATCACCCCGGCCCTGGTCCTCTGCTTCACCGCCGCGGCCATGGCCCTGCCCACCCCGCCCAACTCGATGCTGAACTCGGGCGCGCACGGGTTCTCCGAGATCCTCTACGCCTACACCTCGGGCGCCAACAACAACGGCTCCGCGTTCGCGGGCCTGAACGCCGACACCCAGTGGTTCAACAGCACCATCGGCATCACCATGTTGCTGGGCCGCTTCCTGCCCATGGTGTTCGTCCTCGCGCTCGCCGGTTCGCTGGCCGAGCAGAAGCCCGTTCCCGAGACCGCGGGCACCCTGCGTACCGACAAGCCGCTCTACGCGGGCCTGCTCGTCGGCACGATCCTCATCATCACCGGTCTGACCTACTTCCCGGCCCTGGCGCTGGGTCCGCTCGCCGAAGGGCTCGCATCATGAGCACCGCCACACCGACCCGTGCTCCGCACGACGACCTGCCGACCGGCCACAAGCCGCCTGCCGGCCGCGTCGGTGGGGGGCTGTTCGACCCCACGGCACTGCTGAAGTCCTTCCCGGACGCGGTCCGCAAGCTCGACCCCCGGATCATGATCAAGTCTCCGGTCATGTTCGTGGTCCTGGTCGGGTCGGTCGTCACGACCGCCCTGGCGATCCAGGACCCGGCGGACTGGTTCGGCTGGGCGATCACTGCCTGGCTGTGGCTGACCACGATCTTCGCCAACCTCGCCGAAGCCGTGGCCGAGGGCCGCGGCAAGGCCCAGGCCGACACCCTGCGCAAGGCCAAGACCGACACCGTCGCCCGCCGCCTGAACAAGGACGGCAAGGGAGAGGAGCAGGTCCCCGGCACCGACCTGCGCATCGGCGACCTGGTGGTCTGCGAGGCCGGCGACATCATCCCCGGCGACGGTGACGTCGTCGAAGGCGTCGCGTCCGTGGACGAATCCGCCATCACCGGCGAGTCCGCCCCGGTCATCCGCGAGTCGGGCGGCGACCGCTCGGCCGTCACCGGTGGCACCAAGGTGCTCTCCGACCAGATCGTCGTCAAGATCACGACGAAGCCCGGCGAGACCTTCATCGACCGGATGATCGCCCTCGTCGAGGGCGCTGCCCGGCAGAAGACGCCCAACGAGATCGCGCTGAACATCCTGCTCGCCTCGCTGACCATCGTCTTCCTGCTGGCCGTCGTCACCCTGCAGCCGTTCGCGATCTACGCGGACGCCGAGCAGTCGATGATCGTCCTCACCGCGCTCCTGGTCTGCCTGATCCCGACCACCATCGGCGCCCTGCTCTCCGCCATCGGCATCGCGGGCATGGACCGCCTGGTCCAGCGCAACGTCCTGGCGATGTCCGGCCGGGCCGTCGAAGCTGCCGGTGACGTCTCGACGCTGCTGCTCGACAAGACGGGCACCATCACCCTCGGCAACCGCCAGGCCGCCGAGTTCGTGCCCGTAAAGGGCACGACGGAAGCCGAGCTGGCCGACGCCGCGCAGCTGTCGTCGCTGGCCGACGAGACCCCCGAGGGCCGCTCGATCGTGGTCCTCGCGAAGGAGAAGTACGGGCTCCGCGAACGCCACCAGGGCGAACTCGCCCAGGCCGAGTGGATCGCCTTCACCGCCCAGACCCGCATGTCCGGTGTCGACTTCGACGGCAGGAAGACCCGCAAGGGTGCGGCCGGCTCCGTCATCACCTGGGTGAAGGAGCGGGGCGGCCGGGTCTCCGACGACGCCGATCTCCTCGCCAACCGCATCTCCGAGGCCGGC
This sequence comes from Streptomyces sp. NPDC054932, assembly GCF_053610205.1. NCBI lineage: Bacteria > Bacillati > Actinomycetota > Actinomycetes > Kitasatosporales > Streptomycetaceae > Streptomyces > Streptomyces sp. NPDC054932. Next base: position 8,263 of record NZ_JBSGXU010000067.1, read on the forward strand.
GGCACCCCGCTCCTGGTGGCCGTGGAGGACGAGGAGGGCGCCCGCGTCCTCGGTGTCATCCACCTCAAGGACGTGGTCAAGGAGGGCATGCGCGAGCGGTTCGACGAACTGCGCCGCATGGGCATCAAGACCGTCATGATCACGGGTGACAACCCGCTGACCGCGAAGGCCATCGCCGAGGAGGCGGGTGTCGACGACTTCCTCGCGGAGGCCACGCCCGAGGACAAGATGGCCCTCATCAAGCGGGAGCAGGCGGGCGGCAAGCTGGTCGCGATGACCGGTGACGGTACGAACGACGCCCCGGCCCTCGCCCAGGCGGACGTGGGCGTGGCGATGAACACGGGCACCTCGGCCGCCAAGGAGGCCGGGAACATGGTGGACCTGGACTCCAACCCCACCAAGCTCATCGACATCGTGGAGATCGGCAAGCAGCTGCTGATCACGCGGGGCGCCCTGACGACCTTCTCGATCACGAACGACGTCGCGAAGTACTTCGCGATCATCCCGGCCATGTTCACCGCGGCCCACCCGGGCCTGGAAGCGCTCAACATCATGGGCCTGCACAGCCCGTTGTCCGCCATCACCTCGGCGATCATCTTCAACGCCCTGATCATCATCGCGCTGATCCCGCTAGCGCTGCGCGGCGTCCGCTACAGACCGGCCTCCGCGCACGACCTGCTGCGCCGCAACCTCGCCGTCTACGGCCTCGGCGGCCTGGTCCTGCCGTTCATCGGCATCAAGGCCATCGACCTCCTCGTGTCAACGATCCCCGGGCTCGGCTGAAGTCCGCCAAGACCGCATCAGAGGGCCGTCAGGGAGCTTGAGCCGTACGCCGCGGACCAGTTGGACGGACGACGTGCCTCGCCCTGGCCGGCGTCACCGCCCGGTCGCACGCCGAGCGGGACCTGCTCGCGCGACAACCGCCCCGGCCGCCTCCTGGCCCGGTCGGCCGGCTTCCGCCCGACCCCCGAGTACGTCCACTACGCGACCGCCCCTCTCGCCGCCACGAGTTCCCGGAGGCCGAGGCAGCCTGACCCCGTACGGGCCCTTCCGATTTCCCCGGAGGACCGCACGGGGGAGGAGCCGCTCAGTACGATGCGGCGGGCGGATCCCGTAGGGGCACCGAGGGCCGGTCCCGGGCGATCGGGCGGAATGCGGGGGGCCTTGAACGTCGCGGGGAAGCACATCGGCGGCCGGTACCGGCTCGAGGCACTGCTCGGACGCGGCGGGATGGGCGAGGTGTGGCGGGCCTACGATCCCCGGCTCGATCGCATGGTCGCGATCAAGTTCCTGCCCCCGGATCTGGCCGACGGCCACGTCGTGGACCGGTTCCACCGCGAGGCGCAGGTCACGGCGCGGCTCCAGCACGCAGGCATCACACAGGTCTTCGACAGCGGTGCACAGGACGGGCAGCTCCACTTGATCATGGAGCTGCTCGACGGGAGGAATCTGGGCACGGTACTTCAGGAACGGACGTTCGGGCTGCCCGTGCACCGGGCAGTGGACCTGGCCGCGCAAGTGGCTGACGCGCTCTCGTACGCGCACCTGGCGGACATCGTCCATCGGGACATCAAGCCCGCCAACCTCATGCTGGTCGCCGACGGCCGGGTGAAGGTGTGCGACTTCGGGATCGCGGGGTTCGTCCATGCGGACTCCGGTCTGACCCGGGAGGGCAGTCTGATGGGAACGCCCGACTACATGGCGCCCGAACAGTGCCAGGGCCGACGGGTCGACGGCCGGGCCGACCTGTACGCCCTCGGCTGTGTCCTGTTCGCCCTCCTCACCGGGCGGCCGCCGTTCACGACACACGGGGACTTCCGGGTCGTGATGATGGATCACATCCACACGCCACCCCCGCGGCTGGCCTCTCAGCGGCCCGGCGTGCCCGTCGAGCTCGACCGGATCGTCTCGGTCCTGCTCTCGAAGGATCCCGGTGACCGCCCGGCCCACGCCGGAGCCGTCGCCGACCGGCTCAGAGACCTGGTCTCCTGGCGTGCCGCGGCGCCGCCGTCCGCACCCCGACAGGGCTCGACGCCTGCTTCCACCCCTCGACCGGATCCCCGGTACGCGTACGCCGGTCGCCCGGCGCCGGCCCCTCCCGCCCCGGGCTTCACCATGGAGGCGCATTACGATGAGTTTCATCCTCCGGAAGCGACCGAGGTCAACGCGATCGTGACGGTGACGGGTACGAGCGCGGCCCCCGACGATTCGGCGGCCGCTGCTCCCCGCGCTCTGGTCTTCCTGCCCGGGCTGTCCGAGGGGCTCCCCGAAACGGACTTCCGCGCCGTGACGACTGCGCTCGGTTCCGCCATCGACGTTTTGGACGAGGGTGCTTCCTTCGCCGTCGTGGCGGGCTCGGACCATGCCCGGATGCTCTACCCGGACACCATGCGCCTGGTCCGGGCGACCGCGGAGACCAAGGCCGAGGCGCGCGCCGCGCTGGCCGGGCTGGAGCCGATCGGGGCGGTCGCCTTCGGCAGATGGCTGCGGCTCGCCGACCGGCTCCTGGCCGCGCACGGCGGCGCCGTGCGCACCGCGATCCTCCTCGTGGACCTGACCGTCACGGCGGAGGGCCCCGAGGAGCTGCCTGCCGTGCTCGCCTCGTGCGCCGGCCGCTTCTCCTGCCATGCCCGTGGCATCGGCGCCAACTGGGAGGTGGCGCCGATCAGATCCATCACCACCGCGCTGTCCGGCACGATGGACCTCGTCATGCATCCCTCGGAGCCCCCGTCGCAACTCACAGGGGATCTGTCCTCGCTCGTCGCCCGGACCCGCCAGGCATTCGCCCGCAACCTCGCCCTGCGGGTCGCGACGCCCGGAGGCGGGCAGGTGCGGTTCGTCAAGCAGCTCACACCGGCCGTGGACGATCTCACCGGCCGCGGGTATCAGGTCGGCCCCAGTGCCGGTGAGTACCCCATCGAGGTTCCGGACGGCGAGTCCTGCGAATACCACCTCCTGCTGGACCTGCCACCCGGACGCCATGGGGACGAAGTGGTCGCAGCAGAGCTGAGCATCGTCCTGCTTCCCCCGTCCGGCGACGGACGGACACTCGCCCGGCTGCCGATACCGGTGCGGCGGGATGCCGAGCCCACCTTGCTCGCGTAGTCCCGTTGCAGCGACGTGAGGACGGGGCGGGGTCCTTGGCCGCGAACCCTGATGGAGTTCCGTATGCGGGTCGTCAAGGTCGGGTCACTGGCCGTGTGGACGTTGTCAAGGCGTGCCGCGGCGGCCGGTGATCCGCTGTTTCATCGGGAGAGTGTGCCGATCCGAGCAGGCAGCGAGGAGCCCCGATCAGTTGCAGCACGCGCACCCGGGGCGGCAACCGCCAGCGTCGGCCTCGACCGCCGACGGCGCGCAGCAACCCTTGCCCTGCCAGGCGTCGCGGCCTTCCTTGACCGCGATGGCGGCGATGACGAGGGCGGCGACGGGGTCGGCCCACGACCAGCCCAGGGTGGCATTGAGGACCAGGCCGACCAGGAGAACGGCGGACAGGTAGGTGCACAGCAACGTCTGCTTGGAGTCGGCAACCGCGCTGGCGGAGCCGAGTTCGCGGCCGGCCTTGCGCTGGGCGGCGGACAGGAAGGGCATCACGGCCAGCGACAGGGCGGCGACGATGATGCCAGGAGCGGAGCGTTCGGCCTCGCCGGTGCCAGCCAGGGCGCGGGCCGCATCGATGCTGATGTAGGCAGCGAGCGCGAAGAACGACACCGCGATGATCCGCAGGGTTCGCTTCTCCCGGGCCTCGCGCACGGCGTGGTCGCGGGCGGAGAACTGCCAGGCGACCGCTGCGGCGGAGGAGACCTCGATGACGGAGTCCAGACCGAAGCCGATCAGCGCGGTGGAAGAGGCGATCGTCCCGGCCGTGATAGCGACGATCGCCTCGATGACGTTGTTAGGTGATGGTCGCCGCGACCAGCAGCCGTATCCGGCGAGCCAGTGCGTCGCGGCGGGCCGGGGACGGTCCTGTGCCGATGGGTATCTCAGCGGTCATCTCAGCAGCAGCCCTTCTCATCCGCTTCCCCACAGCTCTTGTCGGCTTCGACCGCCACCACGGCGGTGCGCAGGTCGTCCAGCGCACGCCCGAGGCGTTCGTCAGCGAGCTCGTAGCGGATGCGCCGGCCCACCGGCACCGCGACGACCAGGCCGCAGTCGCGCAGGCACGCCAGATGGTTCGACAGCCGGGTGCGGGAGATCTCCAAGGCGTCGGCCAGGTCGGCAGGGTGGGCCGGGGCCTCGCGCAGGGCGAGGAGGATCCGGCAGCGGATCGGGTCGGCAAGGGCGCGGCCGAACCGCGCCAGCACCTCGATGTCGGCAGCGAGAGTCAGCACACTCGTGAAAGTACACCCAAACCTGAATCCATGGAATCCTGAACCATGGATGCCGCTGCCAAGGTCCACGTGGTGCTGACTCGGGCCTGGTCGGAGGGCCGCCCCGCGGTGTGGGTCGCAGAGTGCCACCGGGAAGGTGGCCTGGAAGGGGATCTCGTTGCCGGCGACGGTGAGGGTGTGGCGCTCGGGTGCGGCCATGCCCGCGTTGTTGACGAGCATGTCGAGGCGCCCGGATCGTTGTTCATGAACCCATCCCGGCAACGGGTCCTTGACAGTCTTCTGGCGTGCGTCCGGTGACGGGGCTCACGTGCATTCGTGCACGTCATCAGGGCTGCGTCAAAGTCCGGCGGCTCGGCGGAAGGAACGCGTCAGGAAAGGTTGTCGCGGCCGCAGACCGGTCACAGACTGGCGGTGCGACGGAGCCGGGTGACGGTCCGGCGGCGCGCGGCTGGACGGTGGTGACCTGAACACCACCGATACGGCGCATTTCGGCGCGGCCCGTGGGGGGTCCGGTCCGAGGCGACCGCGCGTCGGTCAACCGACGCACAACACATGAGCCGTCCGGCGTCCGGTGTGGGGACACCGGGGCCGGGCGGCTCGCGTGGAGTCCCTGCCGCCCCTCCCTCCCCACCGTGATGAGTTCCGTCAGGGCGCAGTCAGGCAGGGTTCCGGGTGCAATGGGAGCGTGCCCGATGCGCCACGGGTGGCCCTGTCCGCGTTAAGGACACGTCAGGGTTTGCTCGCTCGCGTGCATAAAGGATCAGTCTGCGTACGCTGGCTCAGCCGTCGGTGTCGATGGCTGATTCTTTGCCGTACGACAGGAGCCCCCCGCGATGGCCACCCCTGCCCGCACGTCACGCCTGCGCGCGTGGATGCTGGAAGGCTTGACCGCCGAGAACAGTTCGCCCGCCGCCAAGGAGGCGGCGGCCCAGCCTCACGGCCGGCCGTGGTGGCGGGTGATGTGCCTGACGGGTCTGGACTACTTCTCCACCCTCGGCTACCAGCCCGGCATCGCGTTCCTGGCGGCCGGGCTGCTGTCGCCGCTGGCGACCATCGTGCTGGTGCTGCTCACCCTGTTCGGCGCGCTGCCCGTCTACCGACGTGTGGCCGAGGAAAGTCCGCACGGCGAAGGCTCCATCGCCATGCTGGAGCGACTGCTCACCTTCTGGAAGGGGAAGCTGTTCGTCCTGACCCTGCTCGGGTTCGCGGCGACCGACTTCCTCATCACCATCACCCTCTCCGCGGCGGACGCCACCGCGCACCTGGTGGAGAACCCGCACCTCACCAGCACCCTGCACGGTCACGAGGTACTGATCACCCTGATCATGATCGCGCTCCTCGGCGCGGTCTTCCTCAAGGGATTCAGTGAGGCCATCGGCGTGGCAGTGGTCCTGGTCTTCACGTATCTCGGCCTGAACGTGGTCGTGGTGGCGGTCGGGCTGTGGCACGTGTTCACGCAGCCGCAGGTCATCACCGACTGGACCACCGCGCTGACCACCGAGCACGGCAACCCGTTCATGATGATCGCCATCGCCCTCGTCGTGTTCCCGAAGCTCGCGCTGGGCCTGTCGGGGTTCGAGACGGGAGTCGCGGTCATGCCGCACGTGAAGGGCGATCCCGACGACACCCCCCAGAGGCCGGCAGGCCGGATCCGTGGTGCGAAGAAGCTGCTCACCACGGCTGCCGTCATCATGAGCATCTTCCTGATCTGCTCCAGCCTGATCACGACCCTGCTGATCCCGGCCGCCCAGTTCGAGCCGGGCGGCGAGGCCAACGGACGCGCGCTCGCCTACCTGGCGCACGAGTACCTGGGCTCCGCCTTCGGCACGGTCTACGACATCTCCACGATCCTCATCCTGTGGTTCGCCGGCTCCTCGGCCATGGCCGGCCTGCTGAACCTGATGCCGCGCTACCTGCCCCGCTACGGCATGGCCCCGCACTGGGCCCGCGCCCTGCGCCCCATGGTCATCGTCTTCACCCTCGTCGCGTTCCTGGTCACCTGGATCTTCGACGCCGACGTGGACGCACAGGGCGGCGCGTACGCCACCGGTGTCCTCGTCCTGATCACCTCGGCCGCGGTCGCCGTGACCATCGCCGCCCGCCGGGCGGGGGAGCGCGGCTGGACGATCGGCTTCGGCATCATCTCCGCCGTCTTCATCTACACGACCGGCGTCAACATCGTCGAACGCCCCGACGGTGTGAAGATCGGCGCCTGCTTCATCGCCGGCATCATCGCGCTCTCCCTCCTCTCCCGCCTCGCCCGCGTCTTCGAGCTGCGCGTCACGCACATCGAGTTCGACGACATGGCACAGCGGTTCATCCGCGACACCGCCAACCGCACGATCCGGTTCATCGCGAACGAGCCCGACAACCGGGACCGCGAGGAGTACCGGCAGAAGAAGGAACAGATCCGCGCGGACAACGACATCCCGGCCGGAGACGACGTGATGTTCGTCGAGGTCACCGTCCTCGACGCCTCCGAGTTCGAATCGGGCATGCGCGTACGCGGCGAAGTGCTGCACGACCGCTACCGCGTCCTGACCCTGGAGAGCTCCAGCATCCCCAACGCCCTCGCAGCGCTCCTCCTCCATGTCCGCGACGAGACCGGCCAACGCCCGCACATCTACTTCGAATGGACCGAGGGCAACCCGATGGCCAACTTCCTGCGCTTCTTCCTCTTCGGCCAGGGCGAGGTCGCCCCGGTCACCCGCGAGGTCATCCGCGAAGCCGAACCGGACCGGACGCGCCGGCCCCACGTCCACGCCGGCTGACCCCTGGGCGTCAATACGCCGACAGGAATCCCGCCCGACCCTCGCCATGAGGAGAGTCGGGCGGGATTCTCACTGATGTGACCACTCGCTCGCGCGCCGACCGCGCCGTCCGCCGGACCGTACTCGCCCTCGCGGCCGCCGGCCTGACCCTCATCGCCACCGGCGCCGTCCTCGACGCCCTGTGGCTGCTCGGCATCGGCGTCTGGGGAGTGATCGCCGCCATCGTGACAGAGCTCGTCTACCGACCGTAGACCAGCACTCCACGGCGTGCTCCGCCGGATCGACGAGGCCTGCCTTACCCGCCGATGTCCCGGCTGCGGAAGTCCTCGAGCCACTCGCGCCGGACCAGGATCCGGGCCGTTCCCTCGTGGACGCGACGACCGCGGGGCGGCCCACGAGGTTGTAACCGGAGGCCATGGACAGCTGGTAGGCGCCGGCCACCGGTACGGCGAGCAGGTCACCGGGGTGGATGTCGCCCGGCAGTTCCACATCGGCCGCGAGGACGTCCCCGGCCTCGCAGTGCCGGCCGACGACCGTGGCCGTGCAGGCGTCGGCAGTGGAGTGCCGACCGATCAGGCGGGGCGCGTAGCGCACCCCGTACAGGGCGGGCCGCGGGTTGTCGTTCATGCCGCCGTCGACGGCGACGAACACCTTCTCGCCGGTGTGCTTGACGGCGAGCACCCGGTACAAGGCCACTCCGGCGGGCCCGACGACGGATCGTCCGGGCTCGATGAGGAGCCGGGGCACGGTCAGCCGGGCGGCGGCGCACCCTTCGATGAGCTCGGCGCGCAGCCGTCGCGCCAGCGTGGTGAGGTCGAGGGCGGGTTCGCCGGGCCGGTACGGATCTTGTCGTGGCCCCCGGCCGAGACGCCCGGCACCCGCACCATGACCTTCTGCCCGAGCGTCCCGCGGTCGATCCGACGCACCCATTGGTGAGCGCGGTGGGTTAGCGGCCGATCTTGTCCAGCTCGGCGAGGTCCTCGTCGGAGAGTTGGAGTCCCGCACCTGCGACGTTCTCTCGCAGGTGTGCCACCGCCGAGGTGCCGGGAATCAGCAGGATGTTCGGCGACCGCTGCAGCAGCCAGGCCAGGGCGACCGACATCGGCGTCGCGTCCAGCCGAGTGGCCACGGCCGTGAGCGCGGAGGACTGCAGCGGGCTGAAGCCGCCGAGGGGGAAGAAGGGCACATAGGCGATGCCCTGCTCGGCGAGCTCGTCGATGAGGTCGTCGTCGTGGCGGTGGGCGAGGTTGTACATATTCTGCACGCACACGATCGGCGCGATCGAGCGTGCCTCGGCGATCTGTCCAGCCGTCGCGTTGCTCACGCCGAGGTGCCGGATCAGGCCCTGCTTCTGCAGGTCGACGAGTGTTCCGAGGGCTTCGGCGAGCGAACCGGGCACGGGGCCCTGGGCGTCGCCGAGCCGGAGGTTGACCACGTCCAGCGCCTCGAGGCCGAGGTTCTCCAGGTTCTCGGTGACGGCCCGACGCAACTCCTCGGGCTTGCGCGCGGGGGGCCAGCCTCCCTCCTCGTCCCGGGTCGCGCCGACCTTGGTCACGATGTGCAGCGCTTCGGAGTACGGGTGCAGCGCTTCGCGGATCAGCTGGTTGGTGACGTGCGGCCCGTAGGCGTCGGCGGTGTCGATGTGGGTGATGCCGAGGCCGACGGCCTCGCGAAGAACGGCGAGTGCGCCGTCGCGGTCGGCCGGCGGGCCCATGACCCAGGGGCCGGCGAGCTGCATGGCGCCGTAGCCGAACCGGGTGACGGATAAGTTGCCCAGGGTCCAGGTGCCGCCGGGAAGCGAGGCGGAGGGAGTGCTCATGGTGTGCCTTTCGTGGTCGGCCAGGGGTGGTGCCCAGCGGCTCCTTGCATAATTCTTGGCACGTAGCTTCCTAGTGGGAAGTAGGCACCTCCGAGTGCGTAGGGCACCCACGAGTGACAGGAGTGGTCGATGGCGACGATGACGGCGGCCCAGCAAAGGGCACAGGCCAAGGTGGAGTACGACGCCTTCGTGGCGGCCTGCCCCAGCCGCAAGCTGCTCGACCGGATCTCCGACAAATGGGTCACGCTGATCCTGGCCGCGCTCGGCAGCGACAGCGCCCATCAGCCCGGCGCCGACTGCGTCGCCGGGCCCCGCGTGATGCGCTACTCGGAACTGCAGCGCCTGCTGGCCGGTGTCAGTCAGAAGATGCTCACGCAGACGCTGCGCTCCCTGGAGCGCGACGGCCTGGTGTCCCGCACCGTGGTGCCGACCGTGCCGGTCACGGTTTCCTACGAGCTGACCGATCTCGGTCTGTCGCTGTACGAGATGATGCGGGGCCTCAAGGCCTGGGCCCAGGTGCACATGGACGATGTGCTTGCCAACCGCGAGGCATACGACACCCGCGTCGTCTGAACCACAGCAGGGTTGCTCACCAGCGGGAACAGTCTGCGCGTAAGAGGCCGGGCAGACGGGCGGGGCTCAAGGACGTCGCTTCGGGCGGTCGTCCCAGCGGTGGGTGGTCCAGGCCCGGCGGATCAGGCTGCGAACGGTGATGATCGTGTCCGCGAGGTCGAAGAAGGCGTTGGCGCCGTTCGCACGGCGCTCGTAGACAGCAGGTCGTGCAGAACCTCCTTGGTCGGATCGTCCACGGTACGAGCGCCCGCTTCAGCTACACGCAGCACTGGCTTCAGCATGCACGCGACTGTACCGACCCATAGGACTCAACTGCCCAGCCGTGCACAACCTCCCTAGGCACACTACGGGTAGGCTCGTAGGTATGGGAATTGACTGGGAGAACATGCTCGGCGCAAGCGGTAACGGCCTCGACGATGCCTACGACAGCGCGGTCTCCGCGGTCATCTACAGCGATGACCCGGTGGAGGACCGTCGGCCACTCCCAGTCGGCGAAGAGCACGACGACACAGACGGCTTGCGCTGAACTCAGCGCACGGACGAAACGCCCCGGCATGCCGCGGCGTTTCGCCGTCTCAGAGATCGTGTCAGGTCAGGGGTCAGTCAAGAGGCGGCCGAGCTCAACTCTGCGGCTCGTCGCAGCCTTCACCGAACTCGTCATCCCCGGCAACGGCACAGGTGACGGCCAGCACTACGGCACGGGGGTGCTGCCCGAGCACCGAGGTCACGGCCTCGGCCGACGGATGAAGGCCGAGTCGATCCGACAGGCCCACAGGGACTATCCGGACCTCGGTGGCCTCCTGACCGACACCGCCGACAGCAACGCGCACATGCGACGGGTCAACGACGGTCTCGGCTACACACCCACGCACACGACACACCAGTATCAGCTCGACCTTTAGCAGAGAGCGGACGGGCCGGACCGGGAAGCCGGTGATCTTCCATTCGTGCAGGTCAGAGCCCGTGGGCAAGCCCTCTTCGGAAATCGACACCTCTTACCTCGCGATAGCCGAGGGGAGAGGTCTATCCGTATCCCGGGGGCCGGCGGCTGCGCGGAGGGGTACATGTACCGGTCTGGCTCGTGAACGGATCCGGTGGCCCCTCGTGGTGGAACGGGCGTCGGCGGGTACGCACCGCTCAAGGGACCTTGAGGCAGGTCATGTACCGACTCGCAGCCGAAGGCGTCCTGCCGCACACGCCACCGATGTACCGGCGGCTGGCCCAGGCCCGGCGGGAGGGCCGCTTCCGCGATCTGATCGACACCGTCCGCGAAGTCCACGTCCCGCAGGCCTGGCCGGACGCGGGCGCGTTCGTCGCCGAGGTGCCCGCCTGGTTGCGCCTGGACCGCACTGCGGGCCATAAGCAGACCCTGTACGTCGCCGGCGAGAAGGACACCCTCCGCCAGCAGCTGACCGGCTGGCTCGAGTTCGCGGGCATCCCCGTGCTCGTGGTCCGCGGCTTCAGCTCCCAGTCATACGCATTGGCCGGATTTGCCCTCTAGCTGCCCACTGCCCGTGTTCGTAGTGTTCGCGTCGTCGTGACGGCGGTGCCCTGGCGCTGGGCTATCTGGTGAGGCTGCTGCACCGCTGGACCAAGGAGAGGCCAGAGGTCCGCAAGGCCGAACTGGCCCAGAACGGGCTGTCGGAGAGGATCGGTCGCTGCCGGCAGGCAGCAGGCTCTCACTCCTCGACGTACAGGAACTCCGGCCCGTAGGTCTTCCCGCTGCCGTCGGGCAGCTCCAGCTGAACGAGCTTCCGCGCCTCGGTGCGCATCCTGCCCATGTGGCCGATCGCCGGGAACAGGATGTCCGAGTCACCGGTCAGCCAGGCTGCCTGCAGCGCCCGCAGCATTTCGCTGAAATGTGTGTTGAACGCTGCGAGCACCTGCTGAACCTCGGGCGTGGGCGCGTTCGGCCCGCCGTTGGCCCAACCGCCCTCGGGCACCCGCCCCATGGGGAAGGCCGGGGGCAGCGGGACATCGTCGCCCTTGAAGTCCCAGACGGGCGGATTCTCCGACATCTTGATCAGTTTTTTGCCGCGGAACATCTCCCGGAACACGTAGAAGTGCGCCAGCTCGCCGGGCTTGCCGGGGAAGGGGTTCTCGGGTGAGGCGGAGGTGCCCTCGCCCTGCTCCTTGATGATCTCGATCGCGGCTCGCACCTTCTCGATGCTGTCGAGCGGAACGATCTTGTTGCCCTGGCCGTGACTCTCAAGGGAGAAGTCGATCTGCCGGTCGCCGGTGATCAGGTGCTGGTGCGCCTCGAACGCCTCTTCGATCGCGGTGTAGAAGGCCCCAATGGTGGCGAAGGTGCCGAACTGTGCGACCGGGCGATCCGGGCGCTCGATCTCGGAGAACATCTCGACCGAGTCCTTGGTCAGTCCCTCCAGGAAGACGATGAGTTCAGGCCGCACGCCCCCCGGCAGTGCGCGCTCGTACTTCGGCACCACCTTGGGATCGGCGAGGACCGGCGTCCCCCCGATGGTGGTGAGCATGTTGCACACCAGTCCCATATGGGTCATCTCATCGAAGATGATCTCCCGGATGTTCTTGGCAACCGCCGCATTCGATTCCTTGATCGACCACAGGGCGCTCGCGTACGGACCGATGGTCGCGATCTCCACCATGATCGCCTGCTGAAGGGAGTTCTTCAGCCACACCGCATCGCGGTCCGCCGGGAGAACACTCAGGAGCTCGACGATGGCGTTGCTCTCATACCCAAGGACCTGGGTCATGCCACACCTGCCTCATTTGTGTATAGACAGGATGAAACGCTATCCGTTCGGCAGGCCGGGCGAGCGAGGTGCGGGCGAGCCCCGGGACGGTTCACCCCATCGGGGCAGGCCACCTCGAAGCCCGCGACCACGAGCCCACCTTGCTCGCCCGTGCCTCGAACTCCCACTGCACCGGCTGGCCGGCGTCGAGGCCGTACGGCGGCCCGCCGGGAGCTTTGAGGGATGCGCTCCTTCACAAACCTGCCAGCAGGCGTCCGGTGTAGCCCACCATCACGGCCCAGAAGAGGCCCGAGTAGCCCCGCTCGCCGATTTTGGTGTTGAAACGCCGCCCGAGGAACGTCGCGAACACCATCAAGGGCAGGCATGCGAGAGCTATCAGGTAGTCCTCGCCCACGAGCAGCGAGGCGTCAGTCCAGATCGCCGTCTTGGTCACGTCACCGACCAGCGAGATCAGCGACAGCGCGCCGACGAGATGCAGGCGGTCCAGGGCCAGCCCGCGGACGGCGAGCCCCTTGAGGGGACCGGAGGTCCCGCTGAATCCGGAGGTCGCGCCCGACGCGAAGGCAAGCACCGGTGAACTCAAACGCCGGATACGTGTGAACTGGAGGGACTCCACCAGGAATGCCACCGCGAAACTGAGGATCACGGCCAGGGTCACGGATCGTTCCGGGGCGGAGACCAACAACTTCGCACCCAGGACAGTACCGACAGCGACAAGGACGATGACTGGAGCCGCCTGCCGGTAGGGCAGTGTCTTGCGGTACGCGATGACCTTGACCACGTTGTTGGCTGCGAGGAGAAGGGCGGCCAGCGCCACCCCGGGCTTGGTTCCGAGTACCAGGGCAAGCGTGGGTACGAGGATCAGACTGCCGCCGAATCCTGCCGCCGCGGAGACCGCGAAGGCGGCAGTCACGGCCATGAGCACGACGGGGACCAAGTAAGGCTCCATCAGAGCTCCTCAGTCCGGACGGCGTCGGCCCTCATTCGACGTCCGGCCCGCTCTCGGGCCTGCAGTCGACGAGAGGGCAACCGCGGGGTCGCGGTCCGGCAAGCCGACCTCGGTGGCGGCGCACATGTGCCCATGATCGAGCCTCGATGTTCCGACGTCCCGGTACCTCGATGTCCTGGCGGTGCCCTTCCAATGTCAGGCTCGCTTCGGTATTCCGCCACCGGATTCTGTGGTCCAACCCCCTGTTCCGTCGGCTTCCGCTCGCACCCGCAAGGATGCAAGGCACAGTGCAGCAACCTATGGTGAGTAGGTAAAGGACAGTGCACGGCCTGACGTGCAACGCGCGGAGCACGGCACCCCCGGACTCGTAGGGGTCGGTCCTTCGCCTCTCCACCGCCGACACCCGTGGTCCGCGCCGCTCGGGGTGATTGAACCATTCCAAGCCACTGGCTCTCAGAGGGTGCACGGACATGGACGTGTACGAAAGCGGCGCGACCGGTGATGCCGATGCCACGGCGACGCTTGAGGTATTGCCGCGGGATTGCCTGCAGGGAACGAAGGTCGATGTCCGGGGAGAGGGCTGGCACGGCTGGAACGTGCGTCTCATCATCGACGGGCGTCCCGCTCACGTGACGCGTGTGCCACTCGGCCTGGCCGTCCCCGACGGAATCCTGCCGGACGGGTCCGGGGCCTTCGTTGTTCAACTGTCAACATGGCAGCTGCCGCCCGGTGATCACACGGTGGCTGCCACGTCCTCGTACGGGGGCCGAGAGATCACCATCTGCAGGACGTTCGTCCTACGGGAACGCGAGACCCCGCTCCCCCCCGACCCGCACGGCCGTCATGGCGACCTCCCGGAAGGGGAAGAGGAAGAGGAGTTCGAGGACCCGTACGCGCGCGACAGCTACCACTTCGAGCGGCGCTTCGGCCACATTGGGCACGTGCCGCTGGGCGTCCGGGCGAGGCAGATCGAGGACCTACGGGCGCTGCGTGCCCACCGGGACATGCTGGAGGCGCGTCGTCCGGCCCCGGACCCGCAGGATACGGGCGGTGCCGACCGGTCGGCACCGGTGCTGGGCACAGCGAACTGGACACCCGTGGGTCCCGGGCCGGTCCTGCTGCCCGACGACACGAACGGCGGCAGGACGCTCGCCATCGCCATAGACCCGACGGACGTGAACACGGTGTACGTGGGCACGGCCGGGGGCGGGCTGTGGAAGAGCACCGACCGGGGGCTGACCTGGTCCGCGAAGACCGATTTCCAGCGCAGTCTGGCCATCGGCACGGTGGCCATCGACCCGAACAACCGGCTCCACGTCGTCGCCGGGACCGGCGAGTACAACAACATCTACGTCGGCGCCTACTACGGCAACGGCCTGCTACGGTCGCGGGACGGCGGCACCACGTGGGCTGAGCTCGGCACCACCGTGTTCCAACAGGACGAGATCTCCCGGGTCCTGTTCGATCCGACGGACACCACCGGGCAGCGCCAGTTCCTCTCCTCCAGCATCGGCGTGTACGCGACCACCGACGACGGCGTCAACTGGCTGCAGCTGATGCCCGGCGATGCCAGCGATCTGGTGGCCCTCCCCGTGCCGAATGCCACCGCAGGAACCGTGAAACTCATCGCGGCGTTCAAGGGCTTCGGTCTGTGGACAAGTACCCGCACCTCAGGTAGCTGGTCGGCCTGGACGCGGATTTCGTCCCCGGCGCTGCCGGCCGATCACGACCGGGTGGAACTCGCCCAGCGGCGAAGCAACCCTTTGGTGAACCTCGCAGTCTTCGCCTGGAACGGCGACCTCGCGGGCATGGCCAGGACGACGGACGGCGGAACCACTTGGTCGGCCGTTCCCATCCGTCTGAACGTCACGAAGACATACCGCTCCGGTGTGGGGGGACCGGGCCCCCATGACCACTCGGTAACGGTGCCCGGTGCAGACCTCATCACGCCGGCGGCGGCCCATGTGTACACGACCACACAAGGCGGCGGAGGCGGAGCCGCCCCGCACACGCACACCCTGTCGCTCACCGCACAGCAGATCGCCACCCTTGCAAGGGGCGGCCCTGGCTTCCCGGCCGATACCAGCGCCGACTCCGCCGGCCACACGCACTTGTTCTGGCCACGGATCTGTGCCCAGACCGGCTACAACCTCCACGTAGCGGTGCACCCCACCAACGCCAACATCCTGTTCCTGGGCGAAGTAGGGCTGTACCGCAGCCTCACGGGCGGCGGCACCTTCACCCCCGTCCCCGGCATCCACTCCGACCACCACGCCTTCGCCTTCGACACGAGCCCCTCGCCGGCCTGCTGGGACGTCAACGACGGTGGCGTCTACGTCTCCACGAGCAACGGGCTGACGTGGACATCCCGCAACCGGCATCTGGCCACCCTGCAGTACATCTCCGTCGCCCAGCACTCGACCTGGGACAGCGTGATGCTGGGCGGCACCCAGGACAACGGCGCCCAGCTCTACGAGGGCCTTCCCGCTTGGAGAGTCGTGGCTCAGGGGGACGGCGGATTCACGGCGATCGACCCCCAGAAGCCCACCCGCATGTACTACGAGCACACGTTCACCGTCTTCTTCCGTTCGGACGACGCCGGCAGGACCTGGCAGCTGAAGAACAACGGGATCAACACCGGCTCAGTCTTCTACGCACCGTTCGCTCTCGATCCTGCCAACCCGAACATCTGCTATTTCGGTGGCGCTGAACTCTTCCGCAGCGCCGACAACGCCGACAACTGGTCGGTGGTCACCTCCGGTGTCGACGGAACGATCACCGCCATCGCGGTGCACTCCGACAGCAGGACGATCTACATCGGAACCAAGAACGGGCGGGTCTACCGGTTGCTGCGTACCGGCGCCACATGGAATCCGGCGGACGTGACCCGCACCGACATCACCGCCGCCATGCCCGTCTCCGCCGTCTCCGACCTGGCCGTGGACAACACCGGAACGGTATGGGCCACACTGGGCTCCGTCATCAACAGCGAAGCGCCCGGAGAGTTCATCAACGATCACGTCTGGCGCCGGGGGGCGACCGCCACCACATGGGAGTCGCGTTCCAACGGACTGGCGCGCGCCAACCCGGTCAATACCATCGTCATCGATTCGGCCGACAACAACCGGGTCTTCTGCGGAGCTGATGTCGGAGTGTTCCGCAGCGATGACGCGGGCCGGACCTGGTACCCGTGGGATCAGGGTCTCCCCAACGTGCCCGTCTTCCACCTCGCTGTGCACGGCCCGCGCAGACTGCTACGGGCCGCGACGCACGGCCGCAGTGTCTGGGAACGGCCGATCGACGCCACCACAGCCGGCATGGTCGACCTGTACGTACGCGACAACGTCGCCGACTCCGGCCGGGGCTTCCCTTCCCCGACGGGCGTGCCAGATCCGTTCGACCCCACCGGCAACAACGTGCTGTGGTGGTGGCAGAGCCCGGACATCGTCGTCGATGCTCCCACGCCCAACTACCAGACCGCCCTGCCCGTCTCCGACTTCGTGGCACTGAGCCGCATCCAGCACGAATGGCTCCAGCGCGGAGGCGTCAACCGCGTCTACGTGCAGGTGCACAACCGCGGCGCGGGGCCGGCGACCAATGTCCAGGTGCGCGCCTTCGTCGCCGATGCGTCAGCGGGCCTACCCCCGCTGCCAGACGACTTCTGGACGGGCGGCAGGCCCTTCACCGGGGACCCGACGGCCACCCACTGGAGCCCCATCGGGCCCACACGCATCGTTCCCCAGCTGAAGCCGGCGGAGCCTGCCGTCCTCGCCTGGGACTACACGGCTCCCTCATCGGGGTCCTCGCATTCCTGCATCCTGGCAGTGACCACGTGCGCGCAGGACCCGCTGAACGGCGCCAGCGTGACCGACGTCGGCACCCTGGTGACCACGAAGAAGCACGTCACGCTCAAGAACCTCCAGGCCGTGGGCCTGTCCACCGGCGCGTCCACCCCCGACGACGCATTCATCCTCTTCTTCAACAACCCGGCCCACGTCGACCGCCCCTTCACGATGGCCGTCCACTGGGCCGGCCTGCCTCCCGGGATCCGACTGTTCACCGCCTTCGAGGAGGAGACAGAGGACGGCCAGGGCCCCCGGCCGGGGGACGGCGTCAGTCCGATCGACCACGGCGCCCAGCTTCTCCCCGCCCGGTTCACCGACCGCCAGGGCCGGGTACGGCGCTTCGACTTGCGCCACGCCTACGAGCTGTTCCCAGCGGCAGACCGGCAGACCCTCGTGCACGACCTGCGCATTCCGCCCCTCCAATCCCGTGCCGCGGCCATCAGCGTCCAACTCCCGGAGAGCATGGAGGCGGGCAGCCAAGCCGAGCTCCATGTGCTCCAGAAGGACGGCGAACGGCTGATCGGAGGCACCACCTACATCGTCCGCGCCGTACCCCCACCCGGTGCGTGAAGCCGGCTGCTGTACCGATGCTCCGGGGTCGCCGTAAGTCAGAGTGCGGCGGCCGGGGTGACCCATAAGCAAACCAAGGGTATCGACGACACGGTCAGGGAGAAGCTCCTGCACGTCCTGGCCCTTCGGAGGCAGAGCGCCGGGCGGCTACCGACCCTAGCGTTCACCCGCACGCAGTAGTGCGTGCAAGGACTGTTCGTCGCTCTCCTAAGATCACGGCGTCCCCGGCGGCGGAAGCACCCTTCGCGTGCCATCGCCTGCAGGCGTCTTTTGCTGCCCACCCCCTCTTTTTGTGCACCGGGAGAACTCCGTGATCGTGCCCCCCACGAACCCTGACAGGCATGCCGTGGCGATCGTGGGCCTCTCGTGCCGGCTACCGGGTGGAATCGATGGACCGCAGGACCTGTGGGAAGCGCTGCAGGAGGGACGCGACCTGGTGGGCGAGGTCCCGCCCGACCGTTTCGACCCCGAACGGTTCGTCGACACCGAGCGGCGCAGGAACAACAAGAGCTACACGGCGGCGGGCGGATTCCTCCGGGACGTGACCGGTTTCGACAACGGCTACTTCCAGCAGGTCTCACCGCGCGAGGCGGCGCGCATGGATCCGCAGCACCGGCTGCTGCTGGAGATGGCGGTCGAGGCCCTGGACGACGCCGGCATCGACCAGATTGCCGCGGTCGACTCTGACACGGCGGTGTTCGTCGGCATGTCGAGTCACGACTACGCCGACTTGCCATCCACCGGCGGTGATGCGCCCAACGCGTACTCGATGGCTGGGTTGGCGGCCACCAACGCCGCCAACCGCATCTCCCACCTGCTCGACTGGCACGGGCCGAGCATGACGGTGGATACCGCCTGCTCCTCGGCCCTGACCGCCCTGCACCAGGCGTGCGAGACGCTGCGCATGGGCCGAGCGCGTATGGCTCTGGCCGGAGGAGTGAGCGTCCTGCTCAGTCCTTTCGGCTTCACCGGCTTCTGGGCCGCCTCCATGCTGTCGCCGACCGGCCGCTGCCGTGTCTTCTCGGCGGAGGCAGACGGCTACGTGCGCGGGAAGGGCGGCGGCGTGGTGGCCCTCAAACTTCTGTCCGACGCGCTCACGGATGGCGACCGCATCCATGCAGTGATCCCGGCGAGCGGCGTCAACAGCGACGGCAGCACCACCGGGCTGGCACTTCCCAGCGCCCAGGCGCAAGCAGCATTGCTGGAACGGGTCTACGCCCAGGCCGGCGTGAGCGCCGACGACCTGTCCTTTGGCCCGGTTGCGGGTGCCTCGGCTGACCGGCCGCCCAAAGACAACGCCGGATGTGGTCCTGGCCGACAAGGCCTACTCGTCCCGGGCGATCCGCCGTCATCTGCGGCGGCGCGGGATCCGGGCGGTGATCCCGCAGCCCGCCGACCAGGCCGTGAACCGCGAGCGCCTAGGCCGGTTCGGCGGCCGCCCGCCAGCCTTCGACCGTGAGGCTTACAAGCAGCGGAACACCGTTGAGCGGTGCATCAACAAGCTCAAGCAGTGGCGTGGCCTGGCCACTCGCTACGACAAAAACGCCACCATCTACCTCGCCGGACTCCACCTCGCCGCCATCTTCATCTGGTCAGCAAGGTGATCCGAATATGCGGCCTATCGTTCGCTCCGCCAGTTGACGAAGGACACCTCGTCCTGCAGGGAGATACTGATCTTCCCCTTTCGAAACACCGCATCACTCAGGAGCCGATGAAGGAACTCGGCCATGCCGAGAGGGTGCAACTGCATCTCGGGGTTGGTGTGTCGTCCGCAGATCAGGACCGGCCATCGATCCGGGTCGTCGTCCGTGGTCACCCAGCAGTAGATGTCCGCGCCCGACGTCACGGCCCAGGCCACGATGGACTCGGGGTCCACGTCGAAGTCGGCGCCGTCCCGGCACATCTCCCAGGTCTCGCGGGCGTTCTCCGTCTCGTCCCGCAAGCCCGGGCCGTCCCTGTAGGGGTATCCCTCGGCCCGCAGCGACGGCAGCAGGATGCTGATTCCGTCGCTGATCGCCCCCGACCCGTACACCTCCATGAAGCGGACGTAGTCCGAGGGGAACCGGGTCCCCCAGGCTGCCTCGACCTCGTCCCAGTCGACCTGCTCGTCGACCCCGACAGTCATCGGCATGAGCTCGGCAAGTGCCGCCACCGCTTCCGTCCCGCGCATGTCCCTACCCTTCGTCCCGCCGCCCGCACTGCGCGGCGCTCGCCTCCAGGGCCCAACCTACGAGGACGGGCTCTGCAGCGAATCTCCAGGGCCCCGTCTCCGGAGCCCTGCAAGATCCGAAAGAGACGGCCTAGGTGTGTTGTCCCGGGACGTTGGTGACACGCGTGCTGGGTGCTTGAACGGGTGAGGGCCTCCGGGTTCGGTGTGGATTGCGACATCTGCACCGAAGGCAGGAGGCCCTCGTGCCCCACCGTAACGCCCCGCTGACCGAGACCGGACGACTGCGACTGGCCCGTTGTGTCGTCGACGACGGCTGGCCCGTGCGCCGGGCCGCGGAACGTTTCCAGGTCAGCCACACCACCGCGGCCCGCTGGGCCACCCGCTACCGGCAACTCGGCGTCGCCGGAATGAGTGACCGCTCCAGCCGCCCCACCACCAGCCCCGCAGGACTGCGACCCACGTCGAGGAACACGTCCTGCGGCTGCGGCGCGAACACCGGATCGGACCCCTGCGGCTGGCCGCCCGCACCGGTATCGCCCCCTCGACCGCCCACCGCATCCTGGTCCGGCACGGCCTGCCACCACTCGCGGCCCTGGACCGGGCCACCGGCGAACCCGTCCGCCGCTACGAACGCGCCCGCCCGGGCGAACTCGTCCACATCGACGTCAAGAAACTCGGCCGGATCCCCGACGGCGGCGGCCACAGGACCCTCGGCCGGGCCCAAGGCCGACGCAACAAGACCGGCACCGGCTGGGCCTACCTCCACACCGCCCTCGACGACCACACCCGCCTCGCCTACACCGAAGACCTCCCCGACGAGACCGCCCCCACCTGCGCCGGCTTTCTACGGAGGGCGACGGCCTGGTTCGCGTCCGTGGGCATCACCGTCGAACGGGTCCTGACCGACAACGCCTGGGCCTACAGCAGGAACACCTGGCGCCAGACCTGCGACGACCTGGACATCCAGCCCCGCTGGGAGATGGGGGAGTTCGGGATGTGTTCACTGGCATGGTCGCTCTGGGTGCCCTGCAGGGCGCCGGCCGTTGGTGGCGCGGCGCCGAGGACTCGTGTCGTGGACTGAGTCTGGCTTTCACGGGTGATGGCAGGTGGCCCATGGCAGGCCGACGGCGGCCAGAGCTTGGAGCTTGTCGGCCGAGAGTTTGGCGCGGCGGGTCTTGGCGTTGGACAGGAAGACACCAACTTGACTTCTGCACCGTCCGGCAGCACCTCCACGTGAGCCCTGGAGGCGGTCACAGACCCCGTACGGGCCTTGTGCTGGGCAGGCGTCTTCGCGCGGCCGCAGATGTGGCAGAACAGCCGCTCCGGCGCGCACGGCGCGTCTGACCGCAGCCGAGGCGAGACGTCCACGGCCAGGACAAGCCGGCCGTCGGGGGAACTGCTGGAGCGGCAGGCCGGCCGGCACCGTCGGCAGCCGGCCGGCACCGTCGGCAGCCGGCTGGCGTCGATTCGACCGTGATTGAGCCCGCCGTACATCGCTCCGTGCCCGCGGCGGTGCTCCGGCAGCAGACCCACCCTCACGGCCTTCGTCGGGTCACGTGCACCTTGGTCGGAGCACATGATCAGACGAAGGCCATTCCCACGTCCGGCGAATCCCCAGGCGAGCCACCCCCGTTCGAGACGACGTTCGACACCTGGAGACGAAGAGGCTCAGTCGGGCAGCGCCACGGTGAGGTCCACTTCAATGAGCTGCCCCGTGAAGCCGAGTTGTGCAACGCCCAGCAGCGTGCTGGCGCTGGTGAAGGCCGGCCCGAGAGCTGAGCCGGTGAGCCGACGCCAAGCGACGCCCAGAACGTCTCTGTCGTCGCTCCGCACATAGATCACAGAGCGCACCACATGTTTCGGCTCGGCATCAACCGCAGCCAAGGCAGCGAGTGCGTTCGCGACAACCTGGTCGACCTGCACCTCAAGCGATCCGGAACCGACGAGGGAACCACTCCGATCGAGAGGGCACTGCCCCGCCAGGTAGGCCGTACGACCGGCCTCCACCACGGTGATGTGGTGATAGCCGGGCGTCTCATGCAGCTGCTCGGGGTTGATACGAGTGATCTTCGCAGTCATGCCCGCGAGTTTGACCGGCTTACTGTTGGTGCGCATTGCATTTTGTTCCACCGAGCAGCACTCGCAGCATCCAGAAGGTCAAAGAACAAGCTAGGGCGCGCCGCTGCCCTGTCGGCTTCCACCCGTGAGCTGGCCCGCCAGGATGACGGCGAATCCGGCGACCAGAATCGCGCCGCCGGTCAGGGTGCCCCACTGCCGGGTGCCGGAATCGTGGATCACCAGCCCGAAGACCACCTGCCAGCACAGAGCGAAGGCCGTGACCAGCTGGCCCCAGCCGTAGAGGCGCGGGCTGCGGATGTGCCGCCGGTTCATGGGGAGCAACCACCCGCGAGTGACCGCCGCCAGCCCGGAGGCGGCGATGACCAGCGCGACGAGAACCAGAGGCGCGACGAGGTACAGCTTCATGATCTCTCTCCTGCGCGCCGGACCCGTGCCGGACGCTCGCGTGATCATGTCACTGGCCGGATGAAGCGTCCATGCTTCGCCGTGGGCATTGGCACGGCCCGCCCGGGCCCACCCGCTCGCGCCCCCGTGACCAGCGAAATCGACCGGGGCGGACAGCCGCCGGGGCCGCTGCGAGGACATCCCTGCCGAGTCGGAGGAGCATCTAGTGCTGTGAGGCCGACCGGGCGCGCTGTGCCCCGGCGTGCACGGGGCGGCGGCGCACATCGGTCGGCCGTGAGGAGGAAGCCCATGATCGTCGATTGCGCACATTACCGCGACGGGCGTCGACAGCAGGAGGGCGCGATGCCTCTGGAGCAGGCGGCCGCGCGCTGCCGACAAGGCGGATTCGTCTGGCTCGGCATCTTCGAACCGGGTCCCGAGGAACTGGACCGGGTCCGCGAGATCTTCGGACTGCACGAGCTCGCCGTCGAGGACGCCGCGGCCTTCCACCTGCGGCCCAAGGCCGAGCAGTACGAGGACGGCACCGAACTGATCATCCTCCGCACGGCACGCTACGACGACGAGCGCGAGGAGATCGACACCGGCGAGATCAGCATCTTCCTCGCCGACCACTTCGTGATCACCGTCCGCCAGGGCATCGCGAGCGAGCTGCACGAGGCCCGGAGCCGACTCGAAAGCCGCCCCGAACTGCTCAAGACCGGCAGCGCCGCCACGCTGTGGGCGATCCTCGACCAGGTCGTCGACAGCTACGCGCCGGTCGTCGGCGAACTCGAGCGGGACATCGAGCAGATCGAGGCCACGGTGTTCTCCGGGGCGGTCGCCCCGACCGAACGGATCTACTCCCTGCGCCGCGAGGCCACCGACTTCTACCGCGCCGTACACCCGCTGCTCGCCGTCCTCACCAGGCGGCTGCAGCCAGGAAGGACGCCGCCCGCGCTCCAGCCGTACATGCGTGACGTGCACGACCACCTGCTGCTGGTCAACGAGGAGGTCGCCGCCCAACGGGACCTGCTGACCACCGTCCTGGAAGCGAACATCGCGGTGATCTCCGTGGAGCAGAACAAGATCAACCTTCGGCAGAGCGCCACGATGGAAAGGCTCACGATCCTCGCGAGCGTCTTTCTGCCGCTGTCGTTCGTGGTCGGCTTCTTCGGCCAGAATTTCGCGTGGCTGGTCACCCACATCAGCAGCTTCACGGCGTTCCTCACCCTCACCCTCCTCGGGCTGCTCCTGCCGTGCCTGATGCTGTACGTCTGGCTGCGCCGACGCCGGAGCCGGCCAACACCGCCGATGCCCGGGGCGAAGCCCCTGTCGTGATTCCATCGCGGCTGCCGCCGGCGCCGTGATGGGACGAGCCGACCGGCCCTCGACGGGCTTCGGAACAGGGCCGTTCGGCCGTGAAGTGCTGGACGCCGCGGCAGCGGGGCGCGTTCCGGGCAGGGTCGGCCGGAGCAATGGGCGCGCTCACAGCCGGTCAATTATGGATGGATCTCGGTCAATCCGGGGTGCGGTTTTCGGCCGCGTGGTCGGATGCTCCCCTCTACGGGATCGGCGAGTGCGAGGCGCAGCATGGCAGCGACGACCGAAGAGCCCTTCAGGGCTCTGCTGGAAGCGGCACCGGACGCGATGGTCATCGTGGACGACGCCGGGGTGATCCGTCTGGTGAATGCACAGACCGAGGCCCTGTTCGGCTACCCCCGCGAAGAACTCCTGGGACGCACCATCGACGTCCTGGTACCCGAGCGCTTCCGCGGCCAGCACCCCGGCCATCGGATCGGCTACGCGGCCAGCCGCCAGGTGCGCCCGATGGGCGCGGGGCTGGAGCTGTACGGGCTGCGCCGGGACGGGCGCGAGTTCCCCGTGGAGATCAGCCTGAGCCCGCTGGAGACACCTGAAGGCCTGCTGATTTCGGCGGCCGTACGGGACGTCAGCGAGCGCAGGGCCGCCGATGCGCGCTTCCGGGCCCTGCTGGAGTCGGCGCCCGACGCCATGGTGATCGTCGACGAGAGGGGCGCCATCCAGCTGGTCAATGCGCAGACCGAGGCGCTCTTCGGATACGCCCGCGAGGACCTGCTGGGGCGGGCCGTCGAGGTACTCGTACCCCACCGGTTCCGCGGCCGTCACGCCGACTTCCGGGGCGGCTACTTCGTCAACCGGCAGGTCCGGCCGATGGGTGCGGGCCTGGAGCTGTACGGGCTGCGCCGGGACGGGGGCGAGTTCCCGGTCGAGATCAGTCTCAGCCCCCTGGAGACCCCTGACGGCACCCTTGTCTCCGCGGCCATTCGCGACGTCACCGAACGCAAGGCCGCCGAGGAGACACTCGCCCAGCTCTACGAGCAGCAGCGTCATGTCGCCCTCACCCTCCAGCGGAGCCTCATGGGCTCACCGCCCGACGTGCCGGGGATGTCGACGGCCAGCCGGTACTTGCCGGCCCGGCAGGGTGCCGGGGTGGGCGGCGACTGGTTCGACCTGATCCCTCTGGGCGGTGGGCGCGTCGGCGTCATGATCGGCGATGTGATGGGGCGCGGCCTGGATGCCGCCGCTGTCATGGGGCAGCTGCGATCCGCCTCCCACGCCCTGGCCAAGACAGGGATGCCGCCCTGGCAGCTGATGCGCGCCCTCGACGCCGTGGTGAGTGAACTCCCGGACCAGTTCGTCACCTGCTGCTACCTCGTCGTCGACGCCGACGCGGCCGAGGTCACCGTCTGCTCGGCCGGACACCTGCCCGTCCTGTTGGCCGGTCCCGGGGGCGAGGTGACCCGGCTCGCGGCGGACGTGAGCGTCCCGCTCGGGGTCGGCGAGGTACCCCACCACGAGAGCCGGCACAGAGTCGCCCCCGGCTCGGTGCTGGCTATGTACACGGACGGTCTCGTGGAGACCCCGGGAAGCGACATCGAAGGGCAGCTCGACGGGCTCGCCAATGTGCTGGAGAAGGGCCTCGCGACGACCGGATCCCTTGAAGCAGCAGCCGACCGGCTGCTCAGCGAGCTCCTGCCGGACGTCGACGACAACCCGGACGACGTGACCCTCCTGCTCGTGCGCATCCCGGAGATCCCGGCCACTTCACGGACCGTGGTCCTGGACGCCGATCCGAGCAGCGTGGGTGAAGGCCGGCGGTTCCTGCGCTCCACACTGGCCGAGTGGGGCAAGGACGACGAACAGCTGAGAGAGACGGCCTGTCTGCTGGTCTCCGAACTCCTCTCCAACGCGGTGCGCCACGGCCGCGGCCCGCTCCGGCTCCGGATGCGGCAGGCCGGACGGGAGCTGGGGGTCGAGGTCTGCGACGGGAGCCCGGTGCTTCCCCAGGCCCGCTTCGCCGCACCGGACGCGGAATCGGGCCGAGGTCTGCTCCTCGTGGACTCCATGGCCAGCTCCTGGGGCACGCTCCCGACAGCCGAGGGCAAGGCCGTCTGGTTCGCCCTGCCGTTGCCTGCCCCACGTCGTTGACAGGGGGTGCCGACTGCCGCACGTGCGTGTCGGTGGCGTGGGGGTCACACCGGTCTCCCGGTCGGTCCGCTGTCCTCTTCCGTCTCTTCCTCCCTCTCTGCCCCACGATCGAGAAACCTCGGATGGTGGCCACCGGCAGTGACCGTGGCCACCATCTCGGCCAGCAGTGCGCAGGCTCGCGCGATCTCTTTCTGGGTCTGGTTGCGCTGGCTGACGGTTGCCGCGACCAGCAGCGCGGTCAGCGCCGAGGAAGCGTTGAACGCCTGCAGGGTGATCATGTTGGTGAGCAGGTCATGACCGGCGAACGGGCCTGATCCACGGGCAGCGGCGACGATGGCAAAGGTCGACACGGACAGGGCGCAGAGTGCGGCTCCGGCCAGCTGGAAACGGAAGGCGGCCCAGATCAGCAGCGGGAAGCCGAGGAACATGAGCGGCGTATTGCTGATCTCGAGGAAACCGACACCGATGGTGGCCGCCAGGAGCAGCAGTCCCTCCGCCCAGCGGGACGGCCGGGCGTCCTTCGGCCAGCGTGCGGAGCGGAGAACGAGCAGGACGGGTGTTACCACCAGTACGCCCATCGCGTCGCCGGTCCACCAGACCGACCAGGTCGGCCAGAATTCGTCGGCGCTCAGCGCACCGGCGAGGGCCAGGGTCCCGCTGCCCACCGTCGCGCTGATCAGCATCCCGGTGAACGCACCGAGGAAGATCAGCCCGAGCGCATCCTGCAAGCGGTCCAATTCGTTACGGAACCCCGTACGGCGGAGCAGCGCGTAGGAGCACACGGGCGCGAGGGTGTTTCCCGCGACGATCGCGAGCACGGCCAGGACCGATGGGCCGAGCGGGACATTGACCAGGAAGGCGCCCAGCGCGATCCCGGGCCAGACCCGCAGACCGCGCACGAGCAGGCTCGCCAGGGCGATACCGGTCGGCGGCCACAGCGGGGTCACCTGGCCCCCCACCAGTTGCTGGACCAGTCCCAGCGCGGCTGAGCCGTAGTACAGCGCGGCAACGGCGCAGATCTCCAGGACGGCCAGACCGGCCCGCCGGAGCTGTTCAGGCCGCGCGGCAGCCATCAGGCGACACCTCCGCATCGATATCGCCCCGAAGTCCATCATCCGTCGGATCCCTCGGATCCTCCACGGAACGGTTGAGCCGGATGTGAGACACGGCGTCAGAGGTGCGGGGTGCGCAGGGCGAGGATGGCCAGGTCGTCGTGACCGTCGCTGGGGTGGTGATCGGCCAGGGCCTGAACGAACTCCTGCAGGGGCAGTGAGGCATACGCGGTGGCGAGATCGGTGAGCCGGTTGAGACTCTCGTCGATGGGGTGGTCGGGATGCTCGATCAGCCCGTCCGTGAAGAAGACCACGGTGGCGCCTGCGGGCAGGAAGCGCGAGTGGTCGGGGCGGGGCTGATCGGGATCGACACCGAGCGGTACCCCGGGCTCGGCGAACAGGTACTCCGCCGGGCGGTCAGGGGCGATCACCAGTGGTGGGACGTGGCCCGCGGTGCTCCAGTGGAGCCGCCAGCCCGGCCCCTCGGGCTCGATGCGCGCCAGGGTCGTGGTGGTGACGGGATTGCTCGTGATGGCGTGCAGGGTGCGGTCGAGCTGGGCAAGGATGGCGCCGGGCGGACGGGTCTGTTCGAACAGCAGGGCCCGCAGCATGTTACGGGTGGAGGCCATGGAGGCCGCGGCCTCCAGATCGTGACCGACCACGTCACCGATGACGATCGCCACGATGTTGTCGGTCAGCGGGATGGCGTCGTACCAGTCCCCGCCGAGCTGACTGGGCTCGGCAGCGGGCCGGTAGATGGCGGCCGCCGCGAAAGGTCGCAGGTCGGGCAGTCTCGGCAACAGGAGCCGTTGGAACTGCTCGGCTCCGAGGCGCACCCGTTCGAACAGGCGGACGTTCTCGATCGCGATTCCGGCGGCGCTGGCCAGGGCGACGACGACGTTCTCGTCGTGGACGTCGAAGGGATGCCCATCGCGCCGCTCGGAGAGGTAGAGGTCGCCGTAGATCTCACCGCGGACGCTGATGGCGACGCCGAGCAGAGTGTTCATGTGCGGGTGGCCGGGCGGGAAGCCCGTGGACGACGGATGGGTCGAGATGCTGTCGACCCGCAGGGGTTCGGGGTGGTGGATCAGGTGTCCGAGGACACCCCTACCGCGAGGCAAACCGGTCTCGGCGAGACCGGCACGCTCCTGTTCGGACAGACCTGCGGTGATGAACTGCTCCAAGTGCTCGCCGGATTGGCTGAGTACGCCCAGTGCTCCGTAGCGGGCGCCGACCAGGTCCATGGCGGTGGTCACGATGCGGTGCAGCACGTCGGGGAGCTCCACCTCCCGGCTGATGGCCACCACCGCGTCCAGCAGGCCCTGCAGTCGGTCCATGGCGGCCAGCAGGGAGTGAAGCTGCTCGTCGATCCTGGCCAACTCGGTACGCAGACGCACGTGCAGGTCGGGAAGGTACGGCTGCCCCGAATGTTTCCCTTCCTCGTTTCCTGCCATCAGGAGCGCCCGGCAGTCGGATTTCGGGCCACGGTCACCTTCAGCCGGCCGAAGCCGGTGCCGGTCGTGGTGAACGCTCGGCGCGGCCTGCCGTCCGGCTCGGTCTCGTCGGGGTTGCTCCATTTCGGCACCGACATCGTCGGGTCGGCCCGCAGGGCAGGATGGATCCGCTCAGACAACCCCTCACCTGAGCGGTGCATTCCGGTCTCCTGACGCGACCCTGATCGATCGAGACCACAGCGTGTCACGGCCGCTCAGTCAAAACAGTCATTACTCCGAAAGCGGCATGCCACCTGGCCGTCTCTTTGGATGCTTTCGGTCGGGCCCGTGTCGTCCGGTGCCATGCATCTCCCCCAGCTACCGCTGGGAGGTGCCCCCTGGGCGGAGGAGCGCCGTTGTGCTGGACATACTGCGGTGTTCCGACAACGCGGCGAGGTGCGGTGCCGGGCGGCGCGGGCCCGGCAGCCCCTCACCGCTCCGCCCAGCGCGCAGTCTCGCACGCAACGATCCACCGAGACAGAGATCATTTGCTCATCCGGGCAGGTTCGGCTATGTGCGCTGCAGCTGCATCTCGTCGTCGCGGATCCAGTCGTAGTGTCCGCCACCGGAACCTGACTGCGGTGTCTCGTAGTAGGTGTGGCCCTGCCACTTTGCCGCGCTGCCGGTGAGTTTCACGCACTGGTCCTTGCGCCAGCGTCCGCCCGTGTCGGTGAAGCCGGAGACTTCGTTCCAGGTCCTGATCCAGCCGGTCAGCTGCCGGTTCGGCTCGCCGTAGATGCGGATGTCCGCTCGCCAGGCACGGGCGAGGCCCGCCGTGGCTCTGACGTCGCAGTTGACGTTCTCGGTGATATCGCGCAGCTGGTCCAGGTCCACGGTGTAGCCCTCCTGGTATCCGCTGGATTCCCTGCGGACCACCGCGTACGCGAACTGCTTGTACACCGCTCCCCGGTCGTTCTCCTTGGCGAGGCTCCAGTACCCGTCCCAGCCCGTGTACCAGCCCGGGGCGAAGCGGTTCTCGTCCATCTCGATGAAGCACGTGTCCTTGCGGACGGTGGGCACCGTCCCGCCGGCCCTGCGGAAGCCGCCGTCGGAACGCTTCGAGTAGGCGATGGCCTCCACCTTCGTCCACGCCGCGCAGGATGCCGCCCGCTGCTGTTCGGCGCCGGACACCGGGCTGCCGCCCAGAGAGACCAGGACGGCCACAGCCACAGCCGCCGCAGCCGAAGCCTTGCGGTACTTCACGGATACTCCTCGAGGCTCACCGCTTGCAGGACACCGTGGCAACCGGCACCAAGATCGAAAAGTTGCGGCGCTTCCGCGGTCGACGGGCGTCACGCGGAGTCACATTTTGTACGGCGAATTGTGTCACTACCGCTGCTGGAGCCGGCAACCGTCAGGACCGGGCTCATTCGGACGGCGCCCCTACTGTGGTGAGCGGGGACGACAAGCACTTGAGTTGCAGGATCGGGCGCTGGAGCGCCGAGTCGAGGGACGAGTACAGGCTCAGGCGGAAGGCCCAGGCGCCGTCCGCGGTCGCGGGTTGCTCGCGGGCGCTCCAGCCGTCGAGGGCCGAGGTGAGAGTTGGGATCGTCGTGGTGTCGTACAACCCGACGGTGGACTGCACGACGGGCAGCAGCGCCGTCACCGGCGGATCGGCGGGGACGAGGGTGTACTCGTACCGCGCGCCGATCGCGATCGTGCGGTCGGTCGGGTCGCCGTCGAAAACGGCCGCGAACATCGGGGCAAGGGGTTCGTTGGACCACGGGTCGATCGGGATGGCGCCGGTGATGTCGATGAACGGCACCACCGGCTCGCGGTAGCCGACCTTCGGTGTCCGGTAGACGAAGGCCGGTGCGGTGTCCGGCCAGCCCTCGCCGAGCAGCCGCGCGTTGCGAGTGACCCGGGCGTTCGCCGACGCGTTCTGGTAGGCGGCGACGTGCAGGGGCGGGAAGGTCAGTTCGAACGTGAGCAGGGTGAACGCCTCGACGGTCTCGAACGGGAAGGCGTAGCACTGGCAGTGCTCGGTGTCGGCGCACCCGCAGCTTTCGGGGTCGACGCGCGTGAGGTCGCAGCGGTCGCCGGCCTCGGTGACGCAGACGATCTCCGGCCAGCCCACGTCGTCGGGGCCGGACTCCACGGTGTGCGTCAGCCGCAGGGTGGCGTACCAGCCGTCCTCGGCGTCGAGGCCGAGGGTGTACAGGTGGACGGCAGCCGGGACCGGCCCGCCGCCCGCGATCGCGGGGACCGCCGACGCGGTGGCGGGATCCTGCCCCCAGTGCGTGGTCCAGGCCTGGGCGACGGCCGAGGCGAGCGTCTGACAGGTGCCCAGGGCGTTGGTCAGGGCGGTGCGCTGGTCGGCGCCGGCGTGTTCCCAGTCGGGCAGCCCGGCGAGCAGGCCGAACAGAGGGGCGGACACCGCGGTGTACTGCGCCAGCGCGGTGAACAGGTCGTCAGCCGGCGCGGCGGCGGTCGGACGGGGGGACTGGTTGTAGCTGACCCGCAGTTCGACGGTGTCCTGCTCGGCGGACTGGTGCTGCACCGAGAGCCGGTACTGCCAGTGCAGTACGTCGTCGAGCCGCGCGGCCTGGCCGGGGCCGAGGGCGTGGTGGTCGAGCAGGATCGGCATCGGCGGGTACGCGCGCAGCGGGATCGGCACGCGCGGTGCGCCGAGGTCGAAGTCGAGGGCGGTCGGCGAGCCGGATCCGATCGGCGTGACGAAGCTGAGCCAGTCGGACCGGTCGTAGCCCTCGACCTCCGGTGCGATGCCGAACTCCAGCTCCAGGACGGCGAAGTCGAGGGTGAGGTCGAGCGCGGCGTGCGCGGCCTCGTCGGGGACGGTGACCAGGAAGCTGACCTGGGAGTCGCCGTCGGCGAGCGAGACCTTGCCGTTCGACACGGTCGCGGTCCGCAGCCGCGCGGGGACGTCGCCGTAGCCGACGACCGGGTTGCCGGACAACCGCGCCGACAGGCCGGTCCACGGGGAGGATGCGCTGGTGTCGTACTGCACGACGGCCGAGGTCGCGTAGCCGCGGCTCAGCGAGACCAGCAGCTCCTGGCGCAGCTGTTCGACGGCTGCGGCCCGCTTGAGGTCGGGTCCGGTCTGCGGGGCCTGCCCGACGAGAACGTAGTCGAGCCCC
Organism: Streptomyces sp. NPDC054932; assembly: GCF_053610205.1. NCBI lineage: Bacteria > Bacillati > Actinomycetota > Actinomycetes > Kitasatosporales > Streptomycetaceae > Streptomyces > Streptomyces sp. NPDC054932. The sequence continues at coordinate 39,594 of NZ_JBSGXU010000067.1, forward strand.
TGCGCCAGGGCTCCGGCGAGCGACTTCTTGCAGCCGATGAGCTGGTCGAGCACGTCACGGCCCAGCGCGTAAGCCCCGTCGGCGTACGCGGCCGACAGCAGGAGTTCGACGTCGGTGAGGAACCGCCGGGCCCAGACCTCGAGGTCGATGCCCTGGTAGTCGAGTGCCTCACCACCCGTCAGCAGCCCGGTGGAGGCGTCGAACCCGGGGGTGTACACGCCCTGGCGGGCGATCAGCGTGGTGGCGAGAGGGCGGATGGCGAAGGTGCGCGGCTGCGGGGTGTCGGCGATGTCGAGCGGGGGGTCGATGCTGACGCGCTCGATGCCGTCCGGGGCGAAGACGACCGCCCAGACGTCGGTTTCCGACGTCTGCCCGGGCGCGGTGGCCAGCCGCAGGACAGGTACGGCCTGCTGCACCTGGGCGGCGAACGCCTTCAGCGAGAGCGCGCCGTCCTGCGTCGGGTCGGCGGACCGGTCGGCGGGGACGGTGGTGCGGTCGCGGGTCGCGCTCGCGGTGAGCGCCGGATCGACCAGCTCGGGGTCGCGGCAGAGCTCCAGCGCCACGGTGATCGGGAAGACCGGCTCGGGGAACGACCACTGGACGCCCCCGGGCCCGGGCTGGGCGAGCCGGCCGGTGTGGCGGGCGGTGGCCGGCGGGACGAGCTCGCGCGCGCCCGCCCGCAGGAATCCGGTGTCGGCGTTGGCGTCCACGATGGCCTCGATGGCGGTCACCACGC
>NZ_JBSGXU010000068.1:0-39288 GCF_053610205.1 Streptomyces sp. NPDC054932
CGACCTCCGGCACGGCAATCCCGGCGGATGACCGCCTCCCCAGGAAGTGGGCTGCTGATCCTCACCGTTCGGCCCGGTCGAGGGCTCGGACTCCGCGACGGATCGGCACTCGACTTCGCCACACCCGCTCAGGCCTGTGCCCAGGCGCGCAGCAGGGCCTCCCGTGCACGCGGGGCGGGGGTGCCCTCCAGTGCGTGCTCCCGCCCCCAGGCCTCGAGGGTGCGCGGGTCCGCGGTTCCCGCCACGAAGCGGTCGAGCAGGGCCTGGGAGAGCGCGGCCTCCTCGGCGCCGTATCCGCCGGCCGCGGCCGAGTGCACCGTCAGCTGCTCCGGCCCGTCCTCCGTCTCCAGTCGCAGCGTCATCTCGGGCGGTCCGCCGCCGATGAAGGTCTCGAGCGCGGCCGAGACCATCGAGCCGATGAGCTTCGTCACGCGGCCCGTCGGGGTCTCGGTGGGCACGTCCTCGACCACGGCGGAACGCAGACCTCCCCATGTCCACGTCCGGGAGCCGTCGTCGGGGTCCAGGGCTTCCAGCCCCTCTGCGCCCAGCCGGACACCGATCCCGATGGCGTTCGGCGGGGATCCCACGTACACCGCGTCCGGGGTGACCCAGAACAGTCCGACCATGGCCGCCACGAGCCACTCCCCACTCTCGTCCCCGACACCGGCCCGCGGGCCCCGACCTCGCCCATCCATACCGCCCGTCCGGAACGGAGCGCAGCAGACACACCGAGGGCCCGCCGTGGCGCGGAGGGGCATAAATCGATGGGGCTCCGCGGCCCGATCTGCCAGCATCCTCGGATGGGTGCATTGGACGCAGTGGCCGGCAGGGTGGCCGGCGGAGCCACCGTGGAGTTCCGGCCGACCGGCTCCTCGATGGTGCCGTTGATACGCAGTCGGCAGCAGGTGGTGGTCGCACCGGTCGACCCGTCGAAACTGAAGGCCGGGGACATCGTCCTCGCCCGTGTCGCCGGGACCGTGTACCTGCACCTGGTGTCCGCCGTGGACCCGGCGCGGCGGCGGGTGCAGATCAGCAACAACCGGGGCCGGGTGAACGGCTGGACCGGCCACGACCGTGTCTTCGGCATCTGTACGGCGGTCGACGGTGTCCCGCGGGCGGGCGCCGCGGACAAAAAGCTTGAGGCGCCGGGGTCTTCGCGAGGCGGTGGCTGAGCCTTCCGGTCACCGTCCACCACGCACTTCTCGGACCGCCGGAGTTCAGGCCCTGATTCCCGCCGCGGCCTCGGCCCAACCGGCCAACCGGCCAACCGGCGGCCGTTAGGGTGAACCTGACCCTCCGTGAAGAAAGGCCTGCGGCCCACTGTGACCGGACCACGCACGCACACCCTGTTCTCCTTCGGCACGCTGATGGACGAGCGGGTCCAGACCGCCCTCTTCGGCAGGGCCGTGCCCACCTGCCCGGCATCACTGGCCGGCTACACCACCCGGCCCCTGCAGATCACCGATCCGGCGGTGATCGCCGCGAGCGGGCTGGATGTCCATCTGATCCTGGAGCGCAGGCTGGGCGCCTCGGTCGAGGGCACCGTCCTGCGGCTCACCGATCGGGAGCTCGCCGCGGCCGACGCCTACGAGGTCGACGACTACACCCGCCGACGGGTGGTCCTCTCCTCCGGGGAGAGCACCTGGGCCTACCTGGACGCCAGGGCGCTGCGCCCGGCGGAGCGCATCGTCATCGTGGGCGACAGCATCGCCTACGGACGCTGTGACCCGCAGGGAGGCTGGGCGGCCCACCTGGCGGCCGCCCACATCGCCGGTAACGAGACCGAGCGCCGGGTCTTCAACCTGGCCGTCCCGGGCAGCACCCTCACCGACGTGAGCGAGCAGACCCCCGCGCTGCTGGCCGCCCGCCGGCCCGACACGCTCCTGGTCGCCGCCGGCATCAACGACTCCGCCGTGCCGCTCGCCGGCGCACCGGCCGACGGCGCCGGACCGGTGGACGTCGCAGGCCGTCTCGACTCGCTGGCCGCCACCGCCCTGAGCCACAACGCACGACTCGTCGTCGCCGGACCGACCTGGCTCGACGAGGACCGCATCCGCGACTACGAGGGCCTGCGCTTCACCCGGGCGCGGGCACTGGACCTGCGGGAGTGTCTCCGGGCCTGGTGCGAGGCGAACCACATCGACTACCTCGACATGTGGGAGCCGCTGCGCGAGAACACCGGGCTGCTCACCGACGGCCTGCACCCCACCCCCGAAGGACACCGGGCGCTCTACCGGCACCTCGACGCGCTCAGCCGCTGACCGCCTCACCACCCTTGGTGATCTTGGCGAAGCGGCTTGTAACCCCTGGGTGGCGCCGCCCGTCACACGCCCGCAACAGGGACTTCCTACGTTGGACCGCAACGGGGTCGGCCTGCACACGGCCGCAGCGGCCCGGAGCGGTGCAGTGTCGGCCGGCGGCGCAAGGAGGTCTGCGGGTGGCGGAGGCGGAGGCGAAAGCCGCGACCGGGCAGCGGGTCCGTACGGTCTGCTCCTACTGCGGCGTCGGCTGCGGGATCGTCCTGGACATCACCACCGGCGGCGACGGGCGCCGTACGGTGGCCAGGGCGGTCGGCGACAAGCAGCACCCCGCGAACGCCGGGCGGTTGTGCACGAAGGGCGCGACGCACGCCGACATGCTGGCCGCACCCGGCCGGCTGGACACCGCGCTGGTCCGGGCGGAACGGGGCGCCGAGCCGGCCGCCACCCCGGTGGACACGGCCGTCACCGAGGCGGCCCTGCGCCTCAGGAAGATCCTCGACGCGCACGGCCCCGACGCGCTGGCGCTCTATGTCTCCGGCCAGATGTCCCTGGAGGCCCAGTACCTGGCGAACAAGCTCGCCAAGGGCTTCCTGCGGACCAATCAGATCGAATCCAACTCGCGGCTGTGCATGGCGAGCGCCGGCAGCGGCTACAAGCTCTCCCTCGGCGCCGACGGCCCGCCCGGCTCCTACGAGGACTTCGAGCACGCGGACGTCTTCTTCGTCATCGGCGCCAACATGGCCGACTGCCACCCCATCCTCTTCCTGCGGATGATGGACCGCGTCAAGGCCGCCGGATCCAGGCTCATCGTGGTCGATCCCCGGCGCAATGCCACCGCCGACAAGGCCGACCTGTTCCTGCAGATCCGGCCGGGCACCGATCTGGCCCTCCTCAACGGCCTGCTGCACCTCCTCGTCGAGGGCGGCTGGACCGACCCCGCGTTCATCGCCGAGCACACGGAGGGCTGGCAGGAGATGCCCGCCTTCCTGCAGGACTACACGCCCGCCCGGGTCGCCGGGATCACCGGCATACCGGAGGCCGACATCCGGCTGGCCGCCCGCTGGATCGGCGAGGCCGGCGAGTGGATGAGCTGCTGGACGATGGGCCTCAACCAGTCCACCCACGGCACCTGGAACACCAACGCCCTGGTCAACCTGCACCTCGCCACCGGCGCGATCTGCCGCCCCGGCAGCGGCCCCTTCTCCCTCACGGGCCAGCCCAACGCGATGGGCGGGCGGGAGATGGGTTACATGGGACCCGGCCTGCCCGGCCAGCGCTCGGTCCTGGTCGAGGAGGACCGCGACCGCATCGAGGAGCTGTGGGGCGTGCCGAAGGGCACCCTGCGCACCGACGTCGGACGCGGCACCGTCGAGATGTTCGAGAAGATGGCCGCCGGTGAGATCAGGGCGTGCTGGATCATCTGCACCAACCCGGTCGCTTCCGTCGCCAACCGCAGCACCGTCATCAAGGCCCTGGAGACCGCCGAACTCGTCATCACGCAGGACGTGTTCGCGGAGACCGAGACCAATGCCTACGCCGATGTCGCACTCCCCGCCACGCTGTGGGCCGAGGCGGACGGAGTGATGATCAACTCGGAGCGCAACCTCACCCTGGTGCAGGGGGCCGCCGACCCGCCCGGCGAGGCCCTCCCCGACTGGCAGCTGATCGCGCGGGTCGCCTGCGCGATGGGATTCGCCGAGGCGTTCACGTACACGTGCGCGGAGGAGGTGTTCGAGGAGCTCCGGCAGGCCTGGAACCCGAAGACCGGCTGGGACCTGCGCGGGGTCACGTACGAGCGGCTGCGCTCGGGCCCGGTGCAGTGGCCGGCCGCCCCGGGCGGGCCGGGCCGCAACCCGATCCGCTACCTGAACGACGGCGTCGGGCGGCCCCCGGCCGAGCGCCCGGACGGCAGCCGCCCCCGGCTGGTCTTCCCGACGGCGACGGGGCGGGCCGTCTTCTTCGCCCGCCCCCACCTGCCGGGCGGTGAACTCCCGGACGACGACTACCCGTTCGTCCTGAACACGGGCCGGCTCCAGCACCAGTGGCACACCCTGACCAGGACCGGCAAGGTCGAGAAGCTGAACAGGCTCAACCCCGGACCCTTCGTGGAGATCCACCCGCAGGACGCGGCCGCCCTCGGCATCGCGGAGGGCGACGGGGTGGAGGTGGCCTCCCGCCGGGGGCGCGCCGTGCTGCCCGCCGTCGTCACCGACCGGGTCCGGCCCGGGAACTGCTTCGCCCCCTTCCACTGGAACGACCTGTTCGGCGAGTACCTGAGCGTCAACGCCGTCACCGACGACGCCGTCGACCCGATCTCCTTCCAGCCCGGATTCAAGATGTGCGCGGTGACCTTGACCAAGACCCGGACCCCGCTCCCCGTGGCGGCCCCGGCGCCGGCCACCCCGTCCGGCGCCGGTGGCCCGGCCGGATCCCGGGCGGCGTCGGCCGCAGCCACCGCGACCCTGACCCGGCCCGGTCCGGCGACCGCGGCCCCCGCAGCGACCTCGGTGAGCGCCCTCGCTGCTCTCTTCGGGCTCGACGACCACGCACCGCCCGCCCTCGGCGACCGGGAGCGCCAGTACCTGGCCGGTTTCCTCGCCGGGCTCGCCTCCGCCCCGCCCGGCGCGGCCGTCCCCTCGCTGCCCGCCGGCGCCCCCTTCGAGGCCGCGCACGCCCTCTGGGTCGACGGTGTGCTCGCCGGCACGTACTCGCGCACGGCGGCCGCCCTGGCCGCCGCACCCCCGGCCGCTCCGGCAGCGCTGCCCGCCGCCCCCGACCGGCCGACCCGGCAGACCGTGGTCCTGTGGGCCTCGCAGACGGGGAACGCCGAGGACCTCGCCGCCACCGTCGGGGCGGCCCTGGCCGAGAGCGGCGCCCCGGCGACCGTGCACAGCATGGCCGACCGCGCACCCGCCACGCTGACGCCCGGCACCGATCTGCTGATCGTCACCAGCACCTTCGGCGACGGTGACCCGCCGGACAGCGGCGCCGCGTTCTGGGAGGCCCTCGACGCCGCCGACGCGCCCCGCCTCCAGGACGTCCGGTTCGCGGTGCTGGCCCTCGGCGACTCCACGTACGACGCCTTCTGCGGCCATGGCCGCCGGCTCGACCGGCGCCTCGAAGAACTCGGAGGCCGCCGCCTCCTGCCCCGCGTGGACTGCGAGCCCGACTACGAGGAGCCCGCGGGCCGTTGGCTGCAGCAGGTGCGCGAGGCGCTCGCGGCCGCCCCGGACCCGGAGGCCGCCGAGCGACCCCGGCCCGCGGCGGACCGGAACTCCCCCTACGTCGCCCGGCTCTCCGGCAACCGGCTGCTCAGTCTGCCCGGCGCCACCAAGGAGGTCCGCCGGTTCACCTTCGACCTGGGCGAGGACGGCCCGGCGTACGAGCCGGGGGACGCCCTCGGGGTCCAGCCGGTCAACTGCCCGGAACTGGTGACGGAATGGCTGGCCGCCACCGGCCTCTCCCCGGACACCGAGGTCGCCGTACCGGGCCGCGAGCCCATGCCCTTCGCCGAGGCGCTCCACCGGCACCTGGACATCACCCGCCTGACGCCCGACCTGCTGCGCTTCGTCACCGAGCACACCGGGGACCGCACGCTCAAGCAGCTGACGCGACCGGACAACAGGGACGGCCTCGCCCGGTGGACCTGGGGCCGCCAGCCGGTGGACGCCCTGGCCGAGTTCCCGGTACGGCTCAGCGCCCAGGAGTGGGCCGAGCGGCTGGGGAGCCTGCGGCCGCGCCTCTACTCCATCTCATCCAGCCCCCTGGTCGACCCGCGCGAGGTCAGCCTGACGGTCTCGGTCCTGCGCTACGAGGGGCCGGGCGGGCGGCACCGCAAGGGCGTGGCCTCCGCCTTCCTCGCGGACGCCGCACCCGGCACGCCGGTACCGCTCTTCGTCCAGGGCTCGGCGCACTTCCGGCCGCCCTCGGGCGCGGACACTCCGGCGATCATGGTCGGTCCGGGGACCGGCGTCGCACCGTTCATGGCCTTCCTCGAACACCGCCGTGCGCTCGGCCACCAGGGCCGCAACTGGCTGTTCTTCGGCGAGCAGCGCCGGGACACCGACTTCTACTACCGCGAGGAACTGGCCGAACTACACCGGCACGGCACGCTCACCCGGCTCGACCTGGCCTTCTCCCGGGACCAGCGGACCAAGGTCTACGTCCAGGACCGCATGCGCGAGCACGGCGCCCGGCTGTGGTCCTGGCTCCAGGACGGCGCCCACTTCTACGTGTGCGGTGACGCCAGCCGGATGGCGAAGGACGTGGACCGGGCGCTGCGCGAGATCGCGATGACGCACGGCGGCCTCGACGCCGACGAGGCCGCCGCTTACCTGAAGCAGCTCTCCGCCGCCAAGCGGTACGGCCGCGACGTCTACTGAGGACGGGCACACACCATGGGAACCTGCCGAATTGCCTTGCATATGCCATCCCCTATGGCGCATTCACCTCGTGGATGATTGACTGGTTCCACGCAGGCCGACTCGTGACGGTCGAGCGGCTCTCACCGTCATGGGGACACCGGCACAAGGGGCCCCTGCACGCCGATCGCGGTGTTCGGCACGCAGGGGCCCCTTTGCGTTCCGGCCGCACCACCCCCGCCTTCCGCCCGGCGCCCTGCCGTCTCACGGAGCGGATCACATCTGGCATATGCCATCCCGATGCGGGCATGCTTGCTCAGATGCGGCCCCAGGCATCCACACCGGCTCGAATGTAAGGACTGGCACATGGCGGTAGTCGTCGTGCAGCACGCGGACGCACAGGCTCCGACCGCCGTGCGCAGGGTGCTCGCCGAGGCGGGCCTGGCCTCCAGGACCGTCGCGCCCACGGACGATGCCGGTCCGGGCGCCGACCTCGGCGGTGTCGAGGGCCTGATCGTCCTGGGCGCCGCCGATCCGGCGCTCGTGCGCGAGGCCCTCGCCGCGGAAGTGCCCCTGCTGGCCCTCGGGCCCGGTACGCGGCTGCTCGTACGGGCGCCGGGCACCGGGGCGGGAGCCCGGCCCTCCGCCGCCGGCCTCCCGCCCGTGGAACTCACGCGGGCCGCCGGCTCCGACCCCCTGTTCGCCGGCGCCGCCCCGCCCTCCCCCGGTCTGAGACCTGCCCGCGACCCGCTGTCGCTGCCCGTCGGCGCCGTCGTACTGGCCTCCTGCGACGGGTACCCGGAGCAGGCGTTCCGGATCGGCGCCAGCGCCTGGGGCGTCCGCTTCCTGACCTCTCCCGGACTCCCTCTCGACCCCTGGGAGGAGCAGCTCCTCGGCCGGTTCGCGACCCTCGTGGCCGCCCGCGCCGGACACACCGCCACCCGGGCCCTCTTCACCCGCCGGGCCGACGCCTGGGAGGAGCGGTTCGCCCACCAGACTCCCGCCTACGAGGCCGCGATCGCCCGGCTCCGGCTGAAGCCCGGCGGGCGGGCGGTGGACCTGGGCTGCGGCACCGGTCGGGCCATGCCCGCACTGCGGGCGCAGGTCGGCCCGCGCGGCCACGTACTCGGCATCGACGTCACCCCCGCCATGCTGGCCGCCGCCGCCCGGCACGGCCGCACCCGCCACGGGCACCTCGTGTCCGCCGACTGCACCCGGCTCCCCCTGCCCGGCGCGTCCGCGGACGGCATCTTCTCCGCCGGGCTGCTCGACCACCTCCCGGACCCGGGCGCCGCCCTGCGCGAATGGGCCCGTGTCACGGCGCCCGACGGGGTCCTGCTGCTCTTCCACCCGTCGGGCCGCGCGGAGCGCGCCGCGCGGCACGGCCGCTCCCCCGACCCCGACGACCTGCTGGCCGAGGAGAACCTGCGCCGCGCACTGGAACGCACGGGCTGGCACCTGGAGGAGTACGAGGACGCCGCCGGCCACTTCCTGGCCCGTGCGGTGCCGCGCGGCTGAGCCCGCGGAGCCTGCGGAGCCACCGTCAGAGGCGGTGGATCCGGTCGATGCCGTACCAGTTCACGATGCAGGCCGCGACCCAGTCCCGCTCGTAGTCGGACGTGAAGAAGGGTTCGGCCAGGCTTCCGATGTACATCGGCCGGTAGCCGAGGTCGGTGGCACCCGCCGCCGCCTCGGCCCGGATGCGTGAGTTCTGGGCGTCCCAGGCCACCGCCCGGGTGACCGTGGCGGTGGTGAGCTGTTTGACGGTCGGGACGAGCACGGCCAGCGAGGCCAGGGCCAGTGCGGCCGCGGCCACCACGGCGGCCGGCAGAGCGACGGCCGTGGTCCCCCGGCGCGCCAGGAACCGGCGGCCCCACACCCCGAGCAGCACGCCGTAGGCGCACAGCGCCAGTTCCATCGGTACGAGATAGTTCGTCCAGGTGCGGGCGTACGTCCACCCGCTCGGGCCGTAGCCGCTGCGCAGGCCCAGCGCCACCGCGAACGATCCCAGAACCACCACGGGCACCGGGAGCAGCAGCAGGGCGACCAGCATCCTCCGCGGGACGGCCCGGCCCGGCTCCTGCTTCGCGGAGGCGGAAGTGCTCAGGCCCAGTAGGACGCCGACGGCGATCGCGCCGAGGTAGGCCCACTGGCCGGTGACGGAGTCCCACATGTGCAGCCAGTCCTCATAGGTGCCCCGGAGTTCGTCCCCGGAGAACATGGACTCCTTGGGCGGCTGCTGGGCGCGCCGCCAGCGGGCGCCGGGGGACGTGTAGAGCACGACCAGACCGCAGACCAGACCGCCGCACCAGAGCAGGCACCAGGTGAACGGGTGCCAGGTCCGCGCCAGCCCCGAACGGGGCAGGGCCAGCAGGGCGAGGGCGGCCGCGAGCACACCGCTGACGAGGGCGAACGACTCGCTGAGGGTGCCGATCGCGAACCCGATGAGGAACGCCGCGGCGAAGCCGCCCGCACGTACGGCGGCGCGGGGCTGGCGGACCGTCCAGATGGCCAGCAGCAGCGCCCACACTCCGATGACGGCGGGAATGGTGTGGGAGATCGTGGCCGGCGCCCACAGCAGTACCTGGTAGCTGCGTGTTCCGCCGTAGTAGAGCAACGCCTGGACGGCCAGGGCGCAGGCGATCAGGAACAGCACCCGGGGTCTTTCGCCGAGGTACCGGAGGAAATGGATACCGAGCAGGACCAGACCGGCCGTGAAGGCGACAACGATCAAAGTGGGCAGGATCTTCACCCCGGTGAGTCCGTCGCCGTAGATGATGCCGCTCAGGAAGGCATTGGTGACCCGGCCGTTCTGGGTCGTGTAGAAGTCGTGCGTGATGCCGAGGACGCCCAGGTCACGGGATTTCCAGGCGGCGCACCAGTCGTCCGACGTGGGCCGTACGTAGAGCCCGAGGAAGCACCCGACGGCGATCAGGGCCCCGGCCGCCGCCGTGAGGCAACCGCCCGCGCCCAGCAGCAGCCTGCGGACGAACCGGCGGCCGCTTCCCGCACCCGCTCCGGTGGATCGCGTGCGCCGCCGCCCCTCGTCGTCCTCGGTCGAAGCAGTGCTCATTCACCAGTCCTTCGCAGCGACGCACGGCCGGACCGATGGCCTGCGACCGGCGGCCGGTGACCGATGGCCGACGCCCGATGACCTGTGACCTGTGACCGCTGCGCCTGCCGGTTCCGGTCACACCAATGTGCACGGTGCGCCGTACGGCGGCATCCGGGAGCGGGCCCGCCGGGGCGGGGCCTGCGGCTGCTCGTGCCCTGCGCCCCAGGGGACTTCGCCCCCGGTGCGGCCGTTGCTCCGTACGGGGACGCGCCCCCTCCGCCGGGACCCCGGCCCCTCGGTCACCCGGGCGGCGGGCATGTCGTGGCGGGCTCCGCACCGCTGTCCCACGATGGGAATCCGGGGGCCGCGCATGCTAGCCCGACAGAAGGAGTGGCGATGGCTGCTGCCCGGCTCGTTCGATGGGCGGCCGTCACGGTGTCCGTCGCAACCGTCGCCCTTCCCGTGTGCGTCGCGGGAGGCCCGGTCGGCCGGCACTCCGAGGAGGACCGGCCGGTGTACTTCGTCCGGCCCCTCGGACACCAGAGCCACGGCGACGCCGAGGGCAGCTACGCCCCCCTGTCGATGCTCGTCGCCCCCAGCGTCGGGGTCCTCTCCAACACGACCGCCGCCGAGGGGGTCTCGTCGTCCTCCGCCGAAGGAGCGCGGTACGTCGAGCGGAGCCACGTACTGCGGCTGCTGTCCGGCCGGTGGAGGTACCTCCCCACCGGCCGGACGGCGTCGGTCGTGGCGGCCCCCGAGGATCCGGCGGCCCGTCTGCAGATCGCGGAGAGCCGCGCCTGGCTGGCCGCCGGCCTGGTCCCGGGCGACTCACCGGCCCGGCGCGCGGCCGCCGAGCGGGCCCTGCTGGCCATGCGCGCCGTGCTCCGGCCGAACGGGGCCATGGCGGCGGGATGGTCTCCGGGCTGGATGTACTCCTGGCCGCGCGACTCCGGCTTCGCCTGCGCCGCGTTCGCGCACACCGGCCACGACGCCGAGGCCTACCGGATCCTGCGGTACAGCGCCGCGACCCAGCGCAAGGACGGTACGTGGGACGCGCGGACGAAACTCGACGGGTCCGGCCCACCGGACGGCAGGAGGTGGCAGCTCGATGCCAACGGCTGGGTCCCCTGGGCCACCTGGCAGTGGTACCGGACGGCGCCTCCCCCCACCCGCCGTGCACGGCTGGCCGTCCTCTACCCGATGATCCGCAAGGCGGCCGACCGTGCGGCGGCCTCCCTGGGGGCGGACGGGCTGCCCCCGGCCTCCCCGGACTACTGGGAGGTAATGACGACCACCACGAACATCGGTACGGCGGCGCCCCTGCTGGCCGGGCTCAACGCCGCCGCGGACCTCGCCGGGGAGCTGGACCGGCCCGGGGACGCGGCACGCTGGACCGGTGCCGCCGGGCGCCTCTCCGCCGGGATCGCCAGGAGGTTCGCTCCGCTGGGCTATCAGCGCACCGTCGACGGGCAGCACGGGCGGGACAGTGCCGTGGCCTTCATGGCGCCGCCCTTCAACACGGCCCCGGCGGACCTGCCCCGGGCGCTGGACACCACGTACAAGGCGCTGCTCCTGCCCAACGGGGGTCTCACTCCCGGCAACGATCCGACGGCGCCGTGGGGCGCGAACGCCTGGACGCCCAGTACGTCGTTCTTCGCCCTCGCATGGGCCGCCACGGGGAAGACGGCGAAGGCCGGGCAGGTGCTGGACTGGGTCCTCTCCAAGCGGAACCGGCTCGGGGAGCTGCCCGAGAAGGTGGACCGGGAGGGCAGGCCCTCGTCGGTCGCGCCGCTGGCCTGGACGGGCTCGATCGTCGTTCTGGCCCTGGTGGCACTCGACGGCAGGGCGCTCCCCACGCCGCCCTCGCCGGCCGCACCGGCCGCACCGGCCTCGCGGTCTTCGCAACCGTAGGCAGTGGCTCAGACGGGGTTCGTACCGTCCCCGGGCGGCGGAGCGGTGCGCAGCCGCTCCAGTTCGGCTATGAGGCGCTGGTAGGCGAGCGTTTCCGCCTCCACCGCGCGCCGGAACGGGAGGTGGTCCGGATCGTGCCGCGCACGGGCCTCCTCGGCGGCGGCGACGCGGAGCTGCCTGGCGCGGTCCAGATCGTTCATCGCGGCCACGAGCGCGACATCGAGCAGCTTGTGGTCGAGGACCTCGGCGAAGGCCCGCTCCGTCGGCCGGGTGAGCCCGTCGAGGGTCTGCGCGCAGCTCGTGGGGGTGGCCGCAGGGCGGCAGCCCTCGTCGAGGTCGCGGGAGAGCGAACCGAGGAGCGTCTTGAGCTCCGGGTATCCCCAGGCGGGCTCGGTGTCGGTCCCGCACCCGGTCGCCAGGGCGGTGAGGGCGGCGAAAGTGGCGAGGACGGACACGGCACGCTTTCTTCCCGATCCCCCGCACCCGCGTCGGCACGAGATGAGAGGAGGGGTCATGGGAGCCCCGATCGCCCGTTGGGTCCGAGTGCGGCCGCCCTGTTCCGCGAGGTGGTCTGCCTGCCCGCCATCCTCACCCGGCCCGATCCGCCCTGCCACCCGGCGGGACCCTGCGGGTCCCGTCGGCGCAGGTCACTGCGGGGGCTGTCCCCCGGAGACTGCCGAGCCCGGGCGCCCGGCCTGCGCGAGCGTCCAGGGCTGGACCGCCCGGTGCCACGGGGAGGGGGCCCGGCTGCCGACCGACCGGGAGCCGCCCGCCGGGGCCGTCGTGATGACGTGCAGATCGGCGTCCAGGCCGAGCGCCGCGGCGACGGCCGTACCGGCCGCGCCGGCCACGCCCGCCGGGGCGCCCGTGTAGAGCATCTGGGACTCCTGCCAGGACTGCGGACCGCCGATGCCCGCCACGCCGACCGTGCCCGCGCCGGCGCGGCCCGCCAGCAGGTCGCCGGCGATGCCCACCGCGCCGTAGCCGCCCGGGCCCCCGGCCTCGGCGACCGGGGTGAACTCCGGCGCGGGCCCGCCGACGCGGGCCAGGCTCGTGACCACGGTGCCGATGGCGGGCCTGCGGAAGAACAACCGCACGCCGTCGCCCTCCGGGCGCACCGAGAGCGCGCCCGTCGTCTGCGGCAGTCCGGTCGGGAAGGGGCCGCCGAACGGGGCGCCCGGCGCCGGCTGGACCCAGGCCAGTACGGACCCGGCCGTCGCCGCGTACACGTGACGCCGCCCCGACCCGTCGGTCGCGGTGACCGGATCGCCCTGGAGACCCGCGCCGCCCAGGGCCTGCCACGCCCCGAACGGGCCGCCCGGGTCGGCCTGCGCCTTGGCGCGCAGCGTACGGCGGGAGTCGCGGACGTACACCGTCATCCGGCCCTCCGGGTCCACGGCGACGGACGGGCCGCTGATCGCCGAGGTGCCGGACCTGTCGGCGGTGTCCGGGGTGCCCAGCGACTGCCAGGGGCCGAACGGTCCGTCGACCTCGCCCTGGACGGCGTACACGACCTCCCGGCCGTACTCCTGGGGCGTCGCGCCCAGGGTGGTGCGGGTGGCGAACACGCCGATCCTGCCGTCCCAGAGCCGGACGGCCGCCGCCCCGGTGTCGATGCCGTCGCCGGACAGGAATTCGGGGCCCTGCCAGGGGGCCTGGGGGCCGCTGCGCGACCAGTACGCCATCCGGCCGTCCAGCGCGGCGAAGGCCCACAGCCGTCCGGAGACGCCCTCGGTCATCCAGGAGGTGCCGTCGCCGCGGCTGTACCGGATGGTCTGGCTCCAGCCGGCGCCGGCGGGCCGGGTCGCGGTCTTGCGGTCGCCGCAGCCGGCGGGACTGCCGCACCAGTCCTGGTGGTCCATCCAGGCGTAGGTCTTGAGGTAGCCGAGCTTCTCCTCGGCCGTCTGCGGGTCGAGCGTCGGGGGCAGCGAGCTGTTCGGGTAGCTCACGTAGTTCTGCACCGAGAAGTGGGGCCGGTCCGCGGTCTTCGCGTAGCGCTCGGCGGCGGCCTGCACGAAGCGGGCGCCGTAGATGTGGTCCTGGTGGTCGAGGAAGGCACCGCCGCGCTCGGCCCTGCCGGGGGTCGGGTCCTGCGTCCGTATCGTCGTCGGCCGGTACGCCTCGAACACGCCCGCGATGGCGGCTACGGCCTGGTCCTTGGTGTAGGAGAACCAGTGCTTGACCGGCGTCCCGGAGGTCAGCTGGGCTCCCAGGGCGGGGGTCCGGCCGTCCCACAGGCCGCGGAGGCTGTCCGGATTGTCCCCGGAGATGCTGCGGGCCTCGCGGAGCTCCATCCACACGAGATTGACCTGGGGCCTGGCGACCAGGACGTCCACCTCGGCACTGCCGCCCCCGGCGGTGGGTATGGAGCTCCGCTTCCAGGCGCTGGTGCGGTCCCCGGTGGCCATCTCCGCGTAGGCGGCCCGTATGCCGTTCTGCCGGGCCTCCGCGTAGGCGGCGTGGTCGGCGGGAGCCGCGGCGTCCTGCAGGTGCGGGCTGTGGGCCTCGTTCCTGCCGTCGGCCTCGCCGGAGGTCAGGTAGACGGTGGTGACCTTGATGCCCGTCGATATGGAGCGGCTCAGGTCGGGGTTCATGAAGAAGAGGTCGTCGTCGGGGTGCGCGACGACCTGGAGGGCGGAGCCCTCGGTCACGCTCGGGCTGAGCACCACCTCGGGGGCCGCCGCCGGGTGCCCGGTCCCCTGTCCGTAGGCCCAGGTGGTGACGCCGGCGGCGCCGGCGACTCCGACGGAGAACGCGGCGAGCAGGACCGCGAGTCGGGTGCGGCGGGCCAGGGACATGTACAGCGCCTTGGGGGTCGATCCGGTGCGGCGTTCCGCCTGGGAGGTCTGTCGGTGCCCCGATGGCTCCACTGCTTCCGGAGACGACCGGGGCCGATTATGTCCCGCACGCCGGCGCCTGACACACCCTCAAGTCGCTTATGAACGGAAAGCCAGTTGTGCTCTAAATCTGCACGATTTGCCCGATTCGTCACCCCTCGCGGGATACGCCCCTCAATCGGGCCGGAACCGGCGTATGTGCCGACCACCAGCCGGTTTGCCCGGAGCCGACCGGTCGAGGAGCACGGCGGCCCGCCCGCCATCCACCCCCTGCGAGTGGCGCATTGCACACCGCCCCACCCCGGTCCGCCCGGACGCGATCACGGACCGGCCCCGCCGCTCACCGTTCCCCCTCCCGGAGGCCGGGACCGTGAAGGAAGCCGGAGCCGGAACAGAACTCGTGCGGCTCGTCCGCCGGGAAGTCGTGGAACATCTCCGACTCCGTGTCGCCGGTGAGAAGGACCGACCGCAGGAAGCCGGAGCACGACTGGGCGTGGAACTCCC
This sequence comes from Streptomyces sp. NPDC054932, assembly GCF_053610205.1. Taxonomy (NCBI): domain Bacteria; kingdom Bacillati; phylum Actinomycetota; class Actinomycetes; order Kitasatosporales; family Streptomycetaceae; genus Streptomyces; species Streptomyces sp. NPDC054932. Next base: position 14,930 of record NZ_JBSGXU010000068.1, read on the forward strand.
ATTCCCGACCGCGCCCCTCCTTGATCAGGACCGTCCACTGCTCGGGTTCCCGGCCCGGGCGGGCCAGCCAGTACAGGCAGTCACCGTTCTCGGTCACGGCCCACGCGATGAGACGGGACCCCGCCTCCTCGAGTTCGACGGGCTTGGGCTCCCCGCCCCGCCAGAGCCGTTCCTGCGCTTCGACGCGGTCCCGGTTCTCCGTCACCAGGTCGTAGTACCTGTTCGGGCAGTCCGGCTCCAGTACCCAGATGGCGTCGTCGAAGAGGCCCCCGCCGTAGAGGTCGACGAGCTGCTTGTAGTCGCGGGGCAGCATCGTGCCGAGCTCGGCCTCGACCCGCGCCCAGTCGTGGGCCGGGGGTGCGCCCGGGGGCGGGAAGGCCTGCAGGAGGTGGGCGATGGACGGGTTCACCGCCACTCCTTCGTCGGTGAGGTTCCGGTGTCTCGAGCGGTCCAGGGTAGTGGCGCTTCCGATCGGTCCGGCGCGCGACGGGAGCCGGCGCGTCATCGTCCGGGACCGCGCCCTGTGCAAGTCCCACGGGCTCCGGGACGCCGAACCACAGGGCGGCAACGCCTGGCACGCCGACTCCGGCGCCGTCTTCTACCTGTGGTCCGACACCCTGCGACCCGACGGGTGGGCCTCGGTCGGCGGGCGGATCGACCACGCGATCCGCATCACCGTGCCCCGGACGGACCGGATCCATCTCCTGGCCCGCGCGACACGAGGCGGGCGCGGCGGCGGACTCGGTGGACACCTCGCAGCCGGCCCCGCAGGCCAGGGCCGTGGCCGAGGCGCTCAGGAAGTACGGCGCGATCGTCGCGGACAACGGCTCTGCCCGGTACATCTCCGGCGAGGAGTGCCCCCGTTGGGGCAACTCCCAGCTCGACCTGCTCAAGGGCTACAAGGGCTACAAGGGCTCGGACTCCGAGGCGGTCGGCGCGTCCGGGCTCCGGAGCCGCCACCAGCCGGTGATCCCCTGTACCGGGCCGGCCCCGGGCCGGACCTGATGTTCTGGCTCTTCGGCACCCTTTGAAGCGGGAGCCGGTGGTGGGTCCGTGCGAGCGCCCGCCGCATGCTGGTGCGCCCGCACGATGGTGGAGTCGACCGAGACGTCCCAATCAATCTCACCCGCCGCGTCCGCCGTGGCCTGGACCCGCTGGAGCAGGCACGAACGGCCGCAGCCGTTCCCACTCGGCATCACCCAGGTCACCCCGCCCCATGTCCACATCAGCGACCCAGGCGCGGAACAGTCACATGATCGGCCGGACAAGTCCGACCTAGAAGTCTGCAGCCAGCCCACCCGGACAGACGACGAGATCCCGTCCGCTCGGAAGCGCATGCGCGGGTCAGTTGTAGCCCTCAAAGCGGAACGGGGTGCTGCGTTCGGGTTCGAGGTCACCGCTCCAGCCCAGGGCGATCGGGGCTCCGCGTTGCAGGCGTTCGAGGTCAAAGCCGAGGAAGCGGTAGTGGGTGGCGTCCAGTGCGGTCACCTCCATCATGATCGTGTCGCCGACATGCAGCGTGGGCCCGAGTGCCCGGGCGGGGATGGGGGCGTCGGTTTCCACGAGGAATTCCACCGCGTCGCCCCCCTCAGGCAGCGCGGATCGGAAGTTGCGGTGCTGAGGTGGCTCGTAGCGGATCAGGCGGGCCTCGACGGCGAGCACGTTGGGTAGTTCATGGCGCACTCGGGGGGCTGGTGGTTCGAGCTCTCCGGGGTCACTCGTCACGTGGTCATGCTCCTTCAGAGTGGCTTGACGAGTTGGAGGTCGTCGAAGGAAAGGGCGCGCGGCCCCTGGCGGTTGTACTGGATGAGGATGGCCTGGATCCGGTCAAGGCGGAGCTGCGGCTCTGCGACCCGGAAGCATTCGGGGCGGAAGCGGAGTGTCTTGAGCATGGTCTTCGTCATGCTGGGCCGTTGGTAGGGGCGGGGTACGCCGCCCACCGAGTCGGAATCCACCCACGCCGTGGTCCCCTGACTGTCCTCGAGCCCGAGCAGGAATCCAGTCGAGTCGGGCGGGAGGGCGCCTTGGGCCACTTCGGCGGTGCGCAACCAGACTTCGAGGCCGCGCAGATCCATGGCCTGCAGGGCGGATCGGAAGATCGCGCCGTTCTTCTGCGGCTGCATGACCATGCCGACGCTCAGGCCGAAGAACGACTGGTTGAACGCGCCGGTCACCTGGTCGAAGGGGAATTCGTCGGCGACCATGCCGCCCGACTGGGTGGTCGGCAGGCCGAGGGAGTTGGTTCCGATGCCGTTGGCATCCTCGTGGTCGTCGACGGTGGTGGAGCCCTCGTAGGCGAAGGACTGCTGGACCAGGGCGGTGAGCGCACCCGTGGGCCGCTGTCGCCCGTCGAGGAAGACGTGTGTGGGGTGGCCGAGGAGTCGGGAGCGGAAGAGGGCCGACCCATAGACGTCGAGGATGCGCTCGTGGTCGCCCCGCGAGACCACCGGTGTGACCCCGTCGTCCAAGGCCCACTGGCGGTTGAAGTAGTTGTGGTTCGTGCTGTGCACGTACTGCTGCGACTTGTAGGGGCCCGGCTTGGCCTGGTCGTAGAACTGCGCTCCGTAGTTCTCGTCCAAGTCGCCGTCTGCGGCGGGCAGGATCGTCATGAAGGCATAGCCGTCCGGCCGGATCGTCGGCATGCCGTAGAAGTAGCGGAAGTTGGACGGCGCCAGCGCCAGCACCGCCCGGATGGTCACGCCGATCGCGGGCAGGACACTCGGTACGGTGACCACCGCGTCCCCGCCGCGGGAGTGCCCCATCAGGCCCAGGCGGGTGAAGTCAATCCGCCCGAAGAAGCGCGACGCCGGATCCGCGTCGAGGCTCTGGAAGTGGCGGATGGAGTCGATGATCAGGTCGGCCCGGGCCTCGATGTTGCCGAGACCGCCCGTGGGGCCGTTGAGGGCGTTGCAGTCGACGGAGACGGCGATGATCCCCATCCGAGCGAGGGTGTCCTGGAAGTAGTCGTAGCCGAGGTAACTGGGGTCGGAGGGAGAGTGATTGCCATGGGCCATGAACACGATCGGAGTGCGGCCCGTCCCGGCCAGGCGAGCGTTGAACGACTGCGTCGGGCCGTCATCGTCCGCCGGATAGTGGACGCTTCCGTGGACCGGGCCTGCCGTGTATTCGTCGGAACCGACCGGGAAGAGATCGAGCGCCGACGGATCGTAGGTGAAAGGCGGGTCCACGCACGCCACGGCGGTCTGGGTTGCGAGGCTGCCGGGACAGGCCGGCGGTAGCGACTGGACGACGACGACGGTGTCCCCGGCGGTGACCATCTTACTGAGCCAGACATAGGGGGCGCTGCCGAGTCCGACCTGGACGCCGTTGAGATAGACCTTGATCTGCGCTCCCGGCGCCGAACTCGTGATGGTCACGGCCTGGTCGCCCGCCTGGACCGGGCCGACACCGGGAGCCGGCAGTGCGGAGCACGGCTGGACGGTGCCGTTCCCGGGCGGGCTCGGCGGGCTGGAAGCGCACAGCTGCTGCGATGCGGAGAAGGTTTCTCCTGCGGTGAATGGGGGGCTGAGCGAGACGAATAGGGTGCCACCCCAGCACCGGTAGATGCCAACTGGCGTGCCGCCCCGTGAAAGCGAGACGCGCGCACCGTTCGCGATACCCGTGACGGGCAGTTGCTCGCCGCCTTCGTACACGGGATCGAACCCCGGCGCCGGCAAGGGATTCGGCCCCGGCTGGACGACCTGCTCCACCGAGGGCGGGCTCTCGTCGTGGCACAGCTCGAAATGAGCTCGTACGTGCTGGTTCAGACTGTAGGCGGGGTCGATGTTCACGCCTTGCTGCGGCGCGCAGCCGTCGGCCCGCCCGACCTCGGCCCCGTCGGCGGTGATCCAGACGTTCCCGCCGGCCAACAGATTGCCCACGCCGGTGCGTGAGCCGCATTCGTACACCGGCGCCGGGTTGATCTGCGGGCGCGGAGGTCCGGCCGGGTAGTCGAGGGTGTGGTCGCGCGCCGAGACGGGCGGCGACCAGTCGCTCGTCCGCCCACCCTGGCGCTGGCGGGCGCGGACCACCTGCCCGGCCGTCAGGGGTGCGGGGAGCGTGAGGGTCGCCCCGACCGGCTGGGGGAATCCGACCATTTGGCTCAGTACGACGGCCCCGGCCACCTCGATGTCGACATCCGCATGGGGGAGGAAGTCAAAGACGATGACGGTGGTGGCGCATTGGTAGGGTTCGGCCAAGCGCGGTGGCGAGAGCAGCTGAGGATCGTCTTTCAGGTTGAGTCTGTGGACGTCGACGACTTGTTGGTCCATCGATACTCCTTCGCGGGACGCCGACCCGATCGTCACACCCCGTATTGACATCGTTACTTTACGTGACTATCCATGGCTTGTCACGTACCTTCGTTCGGGCCTTCGGCGCAGGAATGGGCCCATGGCGAGCCATGACGGTGGGTCGGCGCAGGCGTGAGCCGCGGCGGGTGGGGCGGACGAGCGGGTGGGCGGGTGGCCTACCCGAGGCGGGAGCGGGCTCGGGCACGGGCCGTTGCCCGTACGGGAACTCGCGCGCGACGGTGGAGGTGTGCGCGTCGACTGCGGCGGAGCCGGCTGCTGTGCGTGCCGGGACGGGACGGACGACGTCGCCCCGCCAGCGGTGGACGAAGGGGCCGTGGCGACGGCCTTGCCGCTAGGCGGTGGGCGCGGCGAGCCGTTCGGTGAGGCTGCCGTACAGCTCGGGGCGGCGGGTGCGCATGAGGCCGAACTCCAGCCAGTCGCGGCGCTGGTCGAGGTCGAGGTCGGCGACGAGGACGGCCTCGCGGTCGCGGGGGGCGCGCAGCATGACGCGGCCGTAGGGGTCGGAGATGAAGGAGGAGCCGTAGAAGGTGGAGCGGCCCTCCGTTCCGACCCGGTTGGGCACGATGGCGAAGAGGGCGTTGGCCAGGCCGTTGGCGGTGATGGCGTGTTCCCACATGGGCCGGGTGTCGAAGTCCGGGAGGTCCACCTCGGAGCCGATGGCGGTGGGGTGGACGAGGACGTCGGCGCCCGCAAGGGAGTAGGCGCGGGCCAGCTCGGGGAACCACTCGTCCCAGCAGGTGGGGAAGCCGAAGCGGGCCCCCTCGTGGGCCACGACCGGGAAGCCGCTGTCGCCCGGGCGGAAGCACAGGTCCTCGCGGTAGCCGGGGAAGGCGGGGATGTGGTTCTTGCGGGTCCGGGCGATCAGCTTCCCGTCGGAGTCCACGCAGACGGCGGTGTTGTAGCCGAGGCCGCCGTCCTCCGCACGCTCGTAGAGGGAGGCGTGGACGGTGATGCCGAGCTCGGTGGCGAGTTCGGCGGCCAGCCGCACGGTGGGGCCGTCCTCCACGTCCTCCAGGTAGCGGGCGGCGCCGTCGGCCATGGGGTCGTCGGTGTTGCAGAAGTAGGGGCTGCGGGTGAGCTCCGGGAGGCAGACGACCTTGGCACCCTGCCCGGCGGCGAGGGCGACGCCCTCCCGGAGCCGGTCGTCGTGCTCGGCGGCATCGGCGTACCAGCGCATCTGGACGAGGCCGACGCGCAGCGGCTCGCGTTCGGCGGGCTGCGTTCGGGCCGGGGAGCCGAGCGGGGATCCGTGGGAGGTGAGGAGCGCGTACGAGGTCACGGGCGGGCTGCTTTCTGGGATCGGGGCGGGTTCTGATGCATGCATGCTGACTGAATTTTCAGTCAGCATGCGGGACGCGGAAAGGTTCGGTCAAGGGGCGACCTCCGACCGGCCTCCTGCTTCAGTTCGCGGAGGCGAGCGGGCCGTACGCGTCAGGGCAGCGGGCGGCCGGGAACGGGCAGAGCTCCAGCCGGTCACGGCGCGCGTCGAGGACGAGGTCGAGGTCGAGGTCGGCGACCATCACGTCGCGCCCGGGCGGCCTCGGCGGCGGCGATCCGCAGCGGGCACGGTCGGCGGGGGGATCCAGGGCAGGTCCGGGACGGGGAGGTGGGCGGCTTGCAGGCGGCGATCAGGCGCATGGACCTGCTCCAGGGGGGCGGAGGGAGGGGGCGGTGGTACGACGTGGCACCGGCATGGGCCGGCAGGCTGGGACCGACGATGCCGGAACGTTCCGGCATTACTCGAATGTAGACCTGCCGGAACGTTCCGGCAAGGTTCGGCCCGAAGCACTAGACTGCGCTGCGTGACCCCACCTGCCGTGACCCTGCTCGACGTCGCCCGCGCCGCCGGTGTCTCCAAGAGCACCGTCTCCGACGCGCTCCAGGGCTCGGGGCGGGTCGCGGAAGCAACGCGGGAGCGGGTCCGCGAGGTCGCGGAGGAGCTCGGCTACCGCCCCAACAGCGCCGCCCGCCGACTGCGCCGCTCCAGCACCGGAGCCATCGGCCTGCACCTGCCGCAGACCGCTACCCGGCTGGACTACTACATGAACCTGGCCTTCGGTGCCGTCGAACGCGCCCAGGAGGACGGCCTGGACGTGGTCCTGCTCGCCCCGGCCGGCGGCGCCTCCGGGCCGCTCGCCTCCCGGGTCGACGGACTGCTGGTGATCGACCCCGAGGTGGGCGACAGCGCGGTACCCGGACTGCTCGACGCGGGCGTCCCCGTGGTCACCGGGGAGCGCTACCTCGGCCCCTCCCCCGCCCCCACCGGCGCGGTCGTCTGCGACAACTCCGCATCGCTGACCACCCTGCTCGACCACGTGCGCGACCATGGCGCCCGCCGCCCGGCCCTCCTCGCGCCCGAGGGCACCTCCGCCTGGGCCGATGCCCTGCGCGCGACGGCGGCCGGCTGGGGCGCCGCGTACGGAACCGAAGTCGCCCTGCGCACGGTGCCGTTCGCGGCGACCGCGGCCGATGCGGAGGCCGCCACCCGGGGGCTGCTCGATGCCGACCCCGGGATCGACGCCGTGATCTGCGCCCCCGACGGAGCCGCTCCCGGGGCCCTGCGCGCCGCGGCCGCCCTCGGCCGCACGGTGGGCGTCGACCTGCTGGTCGCGTCCTGCGTCGACGGCGTCGCGAACCGCGGCTCGAACCCCCCCGTGACGGCGGTCGACCTGCGCCCCGCCGGGTACGGGCGGGCCTGCGCGGAACTCCTCTGCGACATCCTCGCCGGCCGCGCGAAGACCGACACCGTCCGGCACCACGCATGGATCCTGGAGACCAGGCCGTCCACCGCCGGATCCGCCGGGGCCGGGGGTCCGGCGTGACCCTTGGGAGAGCGCTCGAGGCGGTTGATCCCACACTCGACCGCGTACCGGTCGCGGTGGCCGGCCTGGTCGCACTTCGGTGGACGGCTCCCGCGGCTCCCGCGGCTCCCGCGGCTCCCGACGAAATGATCTCCAAGGTGCTGAAAGGTCTGCAGCGGCCCGCCGCAAAACCGTGTCGACCGGCGCCGGTGGACGGTAAATACGTCGACATCGCCTCTCGGTACCCGGCAAAGTGCCACCCATGACGAGCAGTGAGCTGTGGAGCCGCGCGACCGCCGACCGCTACGACGCGGAGGAGGCCGAGACGTCCTCGGCCGCCGTTCTCGGACCGACTCTCGCCTTCCTCGCCGAGCTCGCCGGAGACGGCCGGGCACTGGAGTTCGCCATCGGGACCGGACGAGTGGGCGTCCCCCTCCGGGAACGCGGCGTGCCGGTGGTGGGCATCGAGCTGTCCGAGCACATGGCAGCGGTGCTGCGGCGCAAGATCGACGAGGACACGCTCCCGGTGGTCATCGGGGACATGGCCACCACCGTCGTTCCCGGCGACTTCGCCCTGGTCTTCCTCGTCTACAACACCATCACGAACCTGCTCACACAGGACGAGCAGGTCGAGTGCTTCCGCAACGCCGCACGTCATCTGGAGCCCGGCGGCCGATTCGTCATCGAGCTGGGCGTGCCGCCGCTGCGTTTCCTGCCGCGCGGCCAGATCGCGGTGCCGTTCGACGTCTCCGAGCAGCATCTCGGCTTCGACACCTTCGACCTCGTCGAGCAGATTCTCGTCTCGCACCACTTCACCCGCGACGGCGACGACGGCCACTACCGCCGCGACAACTCCCGGCACCGCTACGCCTGGCCGGCAGAGCTCGACCTGATGGCACGGCTCGCCGGGCTCGAGCTGGAACGCCGCGTCGCGGACTGGGACGGGGCGCCGTTCACCCAGGACTCCACGAAGCACATCTCCGTGTGGCGCAAGCCGGCCTGAAACCGGCCGGTACAGGTGGGCGGATGCTCGGCTTCCGGATACACGGCCCGGGCCCGGCAGCCACACCCGGCACCCCCTGGCGTGGCCCGGCCGTACGAAGCGCTCAGCCGTCGCGTCCCGGGAGCGTAGGGCCTTCCGGGGCCCCGAAGCGGGCCAGGTAGTGCCACACCTTCTTGACCGCCTGGGGGTCGTGGCGGCCTGCACGAGCGGCATCCCCGACGATCCGGGGATCGAGCACGCCGTCGACCGCGATCCGCCTGCCCAGGTCGACGTATTCCCGGCCCCGGTAGCCGGGGTGACGCCGGAGTTCTCCGACCTCGAGGCGGAAGCCGGGGTGCCACTCCACCGGGCAGCCGAGACGCAGAGCCGTGTCCTCGACCGCCGTGCCCCGGTAGCAGGGGTCCAGCACCAGTGCCTCCACATGGCAGCGCAGTTGGACCGGCCCGTGCACCTGCGCCTCGATGTAGTCGTCGAGCTCGTCCTGACGATCGGCGAGGGCGAGCGCGAGAAGCCCCATGCGGTCCGCGACACCGAAATCCGAAGGTTCCAGGAAGCTGTCCGGGTAGCAGAACGAGGTTCCCGCCAGTGTCTCGGCAGCCAGCCGGAAGTGGGCCGAGCCGAACCGCGGCGCCCCGCCGACCGGCTTTCGGCGGAAGTTCAACGCCCCGTACACGGGCCGCTCGTGAGCAGGTGCTTCGTCGTACGCGCCGGCGAAGATCCGGCTCTCCCAGCGCCACCGGTCGCCGCCCGGATGCGCGGTCAGTCCGCCGTTGCTGGTCCCCGTGACGAACTGCGAGCGGTAGACGCCGTCCTCGGCCATGGCGTCCAGGATCGGCCTGCCGTGCACCAGACGGTCCGGATGGAAGTTGAGAGTCACCCGCAGCGTCGGGTCCATGGGGGCCCCGACGCCAGTTCCGCGACATGCCGAAGGGCCCGTTCCTGCGATGTCCGGGAGGATGCGGAGCTCATCCGCACATGTTCCCCGACGCGATCGACCGGTGCACGCGGATTGTCCACCGGCAGTCCCCTTGGACCACCGTGGATCCAGGCCGTCGATACGGACGGGCATGGCGGGCGATCCGATCGGCCGAAGCGGATCACTGGTGCCCCGCGCCCCGCCCCGCAAGGACCTCTGTGCTAGAGGCCACTTGAACAGGAAAAACGCAACTTCGACATGGCCCGCAGAGGCAGCTACCTTCACCTGGTCTTCGGCGATCGCCCACGGGCGCGCAGGAGTTCCTTCGGGCTGAGCCACCGCGACGGGATGAGTTGGTCACGCCCCACGAACCCCCGCCCACAGGCGCAAGTCACCGAACCGAGTCCACACCAGGCACCCCCGACCAGGGAGAGACGCATGCCCCATCTTGCTCTGTACACATTCGGCGTCCTGAAGTCACCTCTCGCCGATCCCGCACCTCGTACGCGTGAGTTCTACGACATTGGTGAGGCCGTCTACCGGAAGATCACTCAGCACCCCGGATACCTCGCGCGGGCTGAAGCGGCAGACGGTGACCGGGGCATGCTCTTCGAGGCGGACTGGGGTGCATGGGGCGAGTTCGTCGTACCGACCTGGTACGGCAAGGGCCGGACGGTGGAAACCACCGCCCTGGCCGCGACCCTCTCCCTCTGGACCGGCCTGCGCCCCGCCTTCGACGCCGTCTACACCGGTCTGCACCGTGAGGCGCTGAACAGGCGTTACGACTGGTTCGAGAGGTCAGGACACCCGAATTACGTGTGCTGGTGGGTCTCCGACGGAGTGATACCCACCTGGCAGGACGGGGTTTCCAGGCTGGAACACCTCCACGACCACGTTCCCGCGCCGCACGCCTTCACCTTCCACCACTCATTCGCCCCGGACGGAACTCCGACCGGGATCAAGGGCGTCGGGCCGAAGAGCGACCAGGTTCGCTGACAAAAGGGCCTGGCCTCGGCACATGATCGGCCTGGGCCGTCTCTTTTGGATCTTGCCGGCAAGATCTGAAAGAGACGGCCTAGCTGCGGTCCGGGCGGAGTTCGATGTGGTCCGGGGCCAGGTCGACGGCCACGCGGTGCTCCATGCCCAGGGCCTCCAGGAACTTCGGGGGGAGCTGGACGCGTCCGGAGCGGTCCAGGACGACGTACTCGCGTTCGCTGATCGATTCCTCGCCGTGCTCGTCGGTGACCAGGCGGCGCAGGACCTCGCTGCTGGTGCGGCCGTCACGGATCGCCACGGTGCGGCGGACCTCGCCCGCCACCATGGGGTCGTGCGTCACGATGACCACCGTCACGCCGAGCTCCTTGTTCACGGTGCGGAAGGTCTCGAAGACCGCCGCGGCCGTCTCCGAGTCCAGTTCGCCCGTGGGTTCGTCGGCGAGCAGCACCTTGGGGTCGTTCGCCATCGCCACGGCGATCGCGACGCGCTGCTGCTGGCCGCCGGAAAGTTGCGCCGGGTGGCGGTGCGCCAGGTCGCCGATCCCGAGGGCGTCGAGGATCTCCGCGACCCGGGCGGCGCGGCGGGCGCCCGCGCCGCGGCGGGGGCTGTCTCCCTTCAACTGCATCGGGAGGGCGACGTTCTGGGCGGCCGTCAGGAACGGCAGGAGGTTGCGGGCCGTCTGCTGGAAGACGAACCCGACCGCTTCGCGCCGGTAGCGCAGCCGGTCCCGCGCCGACAGTTCCAGCAGGTCGTAGCCGGCGACCGCCGCGCTGCCGGCCGTCGGGACGTCCAGGCCCGCCAGGATGTTCAGGAGGGTGGACTTGCCGCTGCCCGAGGCGCCCACGAGGGCCAGCAGGTCGCCCTGGTCGACCGTCAGCTCCAGTCCCTGGAGGGCCTGTACCTCGATGCCGTCCTGGCTGAAGATCCGGACCAGGCGGTCGCAGGCGATCGCGACGTCCGCCGCCGGGGTGCGGGGCTCCGCTGCGGCCGTCGCCCGGCGGCGCAGCTCCTCGTACGTCGGCTGGTCGGTGTTCAACGCTGGTCTCCCGCTCTCAACTCGGTGGTGATCTGCCGTCGCCCGGATGTCGCCGCCTCGACGAGCACGGCCGCGGCGACCAGGGCGGCCAGGCCCAGGGCCTGGGTGAGCACGGGCCCCGCCGTGAGCCGTACTCCGGTCGGCACGCGCGCACCGACCAGCGTGGACAGGTCCATCGCCGGGCCCAGCAGGGCCACCGCGGCCGCCGCCACCAGGGCCCCGCCCAGCGTCGCGGCCAGTGTCTGCGGCAGGGTCTCGGCGAGGATCAGCGCCACGCCCTGCCTGCGCGGCAGCCCCATGGTGCGCAGCCGGGCCAGCAGCGCGGCCCGTTCGGGGACGGACCGCACCAGCGTCAGCAGGACGGCCAGCAGCGCGAACCCGGCCGCTCCGGCCACGGAGGCCCAGAAGAGGCGCTGTGCCGAGCGCTGCAGCGGATCGGCGCCCAGCTCGGCGACGGCGTCGGCGCTGGTGTGCACGGGATACACCTCGTCGGCCGGGTCGGTGCCCGAAGCCGGACCCTGCCCCTGACTCGCGGCGGGAGCGGGCGCCGCGGCCGGGGCCGGGGCGGCGGTCTCGGAGCCGGCCGGGAGCGTGGCCCGGACCAGCGCGCGCAGCCGGTCCCCGTCGACGGGACCGAGGCCGAACCAGCGGTTCGGCCGGCCGGCGCCCATGAGGTCCGTCGCCGTGCCCGCGGGCAGGACGACGGTCGCGGCGTCACGGGCCGGATGGGCCGGGGAGCAGTCGATCACGCCCGCGACCCGCGCCCGCAGCTCTCCGCCTTCGCCGGGCCGCACCGTGTACGTGCCCTGGGCGGCCTGCCGTGCCAGGCCCGCGCTGAACAGCGCGGGCACCGGGGCGTCGGCGGGCTCCTTGCCGCCGACGGCCAGCAGGGCCGGGTCGAAGTGGCCGCAGCCGAGGGCACGGGACAGCTCCGCGTACGCGGCCGGCTCGGCGACGATCACGGTGACCTGGGTGGAGCCCTGGCGGGTGCCGAGTACGGCGGAGTCGTGGTCGATCCACAGCGGTACGGAGGTCCGCACGCCCGGAAGCTCGCCCGCGGCCTTCGCGAGCCCGTCCGGGAGCGGGGACTTCCCGTACGCGGAGATCGCCGCGTCGCCCCCGACGGCCAGCCGGGCCACCCCCAGCCGGGACGAGTCCACCGAGTCCAGGACGGCGGCGCCGAATCCGCCGGTGGTGATGGCGAGGAGCAGCGCGACCATCGGCAGGACGGAGGGGCCGCTGCGGCCGCGGCCGTGCGTCCCGGCCGTCCCCGGGCCGCGGGCGGCCCGGGCCAGTCCGAGGAAGCCGACCAGTCCGGAGCGGCGGCCGGCCGCCCGGGCGAGCCAGCCGGTCACCACGGGCTGCAGCCGGGCCAGCAGCAGTGCCCCGCACAGGGCGAGCAGCAGCGGGGCCGCGATCAGCAGCGGGTCGGGGTCGCTGCCGGGCGGGGCGATCCCGCGGCGGCGGATCGCCAGTACGGCGGCGGCGGTGGCGATGAGGACGAGCAGTTCGGCCACGGGCCTGCGCCACCGCCCGGCCGGGCGGGGCGGGGTCAGCAGCACGGCCGCCCGTACCGGGAAGGCCAGCAGGGCGAGCAGGGCGACGGCGGCGGCCGAGAGCAGTGCGGGTGCGAGCCGGGGTGTGGGCAGCAGCAGTACGGCGAGCACGGTGGCGGCCGCGGCCGCCGGGAGCACCGTGACGGCGCCCTCGCCGAGGAGCCGGCCGACGATGGCGGCGCGCGAGCCGCCCCGCGCCAGCAGCAGCTGCAGTTCGGCGCCGCGGCGGTCCGCGGCGAGCGCGCCGGCCAGGCACAGGACGACGAAGGCGACGCCGCCGACCCCGGCAGGTCCGATCAGGGCGAGTGGTGCCGCGGCCTGTGTGCGGGCGCGGGCCTCTTCGAAGCGCTCGGGGAGCCATGAGGTGGTGTGCAGCCGCAGGCGGCCGGTTTCCCGGATGAGGGCGGCGGCGGTGGGCCCGGCGACGTACGAGGCGACCTCCTTCCTCGTGGCGTCGAGCCGGTCGGCCCGCAGGCGGCCGACGTCGACCGGGAGCCGCCAGAAGTCCTCGGCGGTGCGGCTCCAGGTGCTCATCCGGTCGAGGTCCCCGGTTCCGACCAGGGCGTCGACGTCCCAGTCGAGGTTTTCGCCGTTGTAGTGCTCGCAGGCGTGGGTGAGGCACCCCAGGTTGTCCGCCCAGAAGCCCTCGTTCTCGTCGAGGGGCGTGTAGAGGCCGACGACTTCGACGGAGGGCGTGCCGTCGACGCGGGGCGCGCTCTTCAGGACGGATCCGAGGCGGGCGCCGAGGGTGTCGGCGGCGCGCTGCGAGAGGGCGACCTGCAGGGGCGGCAGCTCCGCGGCGGTGCCCTGGGGGGCGGCCGTGGGGGTGCTGCTCGGCCAGTGCCCCTGCACCAGCTTCACGTGTGCCTCGGCCTGGCGGACGTGCAGCAGCGTCATGTGGGGCGGGAAGCCGGACGGCTTGGACAGTTCCGGATTCAGCAGCGGCTGCCGCTTGGTGGTGCGCGTGCCGTGGACCGTCGTGTCGGGGTCCACGTGGAAGGTGGATCCGGTGGGGCGGAGCAGTTCCTCCAGCGTCCGGTCCAGGGCCTCGGCGCTCTGCCCGGCGTCCGGGGCGGGCGCGGTCACCTGCAGGCTGGTGCCGGCCGGGCCGCTGCGCTCCAGGAAGGACCGCAGGGCCTGGTCGGCGCCCCGGTCCTGGGCCCGCGGCAGCGCGGCGGCCAGCAGGACGGCCACGAAGGCCAGTGCGGCGCCGAGTACGGTGCCCAGCGGAGCCGCCCGCAGCCGGGTCCTGACCCACGGCGCGGGCCGCGGCCCGGGCCGCGGGGCACCGGCGGCCGGGGGCGGGGTGGCGGACGGCGGGGTGGCGGACGGCGGGGTGGCGGACGGCGGGGTGGCGGACGGCGGGGTGGTCACATCTCCTCCACGGGACGCAGCCGGGCGGCGATGTCGCGGCCCCGGGGGCCGCTGAGCGCGGCCGACAGCAGGGGAACGGCGGCGATGGCGGCGACCGTCAGCAGGGTCTGCCAGAACGGCATGTCCACTTGTACGGGCGGGAAGGGCCGCCCGGCGGCCGGCGTCAGCACCACCAGGGGCGCCATCAGATGGACGAGGGCGATGCCCAGCCCGGTGCCGACCGCGGTCCCGATGGCGATCAGCACGCCGCCCTCGGCGGCGGACGCGCGGGCCAGCGAGCGGCGCGGTGTGCCGAGCGCGAGCAGGACCGAGAACTCCCGGCCGCGCACGCGCCGTTCGGCGGCGGTGGAGGTCGCGAAGCCGATGGCCGCCAGGACCGCGCACGCGGCGGCGAGGGCGGCGAGCGCGCTCTGCGGTCCGGCGCTCAGCGGGTCGTCCAGCAGCCGTGCGGTGATCTCCTCGCGCAGTTGGACGCGCTCGGTCCGGGCGCCTTCGCGCAGCTGGGCCGCCGCTCGGGCCGGTATCGGGTCGGCGGCCGAGTCGGCGGGCAGCCACCACTCGGTGGGAGCGGGCGGCTGCTGGCCGGCGGACTCCAGCAGGAACCGGCCGAGTACGTGCAGGTCGACGGCGAGCGCGGAGCGTCCGGCTACGGGGAGGGAGTCCACGGCGGCGGTGATCCGCGTCGGAACGGTCGCGCCGTCCAGGGCGATGGGGACCGTATCGCCCACGGCGGCGCCCAGGGACCGCAGGTAGCGGGTGGTGGCGACTGCCGGGACGGCGGCGGCGGGCGGCGCGGCGGGCGCCGGGAAGAGCACGGTGTTGACGCCCTGCAGGGTGCCGAATCCGCCCCAGTAGCGCAGCCGGAGCAGGTCTGTGGAACCGGCCGGGACCGGGGACAGCTGGGGGGCGCGCGGCGAGCCGGGCCCCTGCAGGGGCGACGACTGCCAGCTGCCGGGGGCCCCGGCGGCGACGCCCCCGGCGCCGTCCGCGGTGTCGGAGACGGTGATCCGGCGCAGGGTCAGTTCGCTGCCGTCGCCCGGGTGGTCACCGTCCCCGGCGTACGAGAGGCGTATCCCGGCCAGGGTCAGCGGGGTGGCGGCGGATCCGACCGGGGCGCCGGTGAGCGCGTCCAGGAGGAAGGGGAGGGTGACCTCGCCGTCGGCGGGCAGCGTGACGGAGGCCGTCCCGTAGGTGGCCCCGAACCGGTCGCGCAGCAGCAGGCTCACGGCGGACCAGCTCATGCCGGAGGACCGTACCGTCACCCCGAGGTCGATCCGACGGGGGGAGCCGGGCAGGGCGACCCCGGGGTTCGCGGGGGCGGGTGCCGCTCCCGCGGCGAGCGGTGCGAAAAGGTCCTGCATCCCGTGCCCGTTGCGCAGGTCGGCCCGGAGCGGCACCCGTTCGCCGACCTTGACGGCGTCGAGTGCGACGACGTCGGCAACGTTCCCGTCGGGCAGCTTCTGCTCCCGGCGGACCACCGGGGTCAGGCGGTCCCCGCCGGGCAGTGCCGCGTAGCGTCCGCCCTGTCCCATCGGGGACATGCTGCTCCCGGAGATCCGCAGGCCGCCCGCGGTCGCGAAGTCGGCCTGGTCGCGCTGGGAGGCGGACCACGCGGTGTGCTGGCCGAGGGCCAGGATCCCGCTGGAGACGGCGAGTACGAGCAGCAGTACGGGTCCGGTGGCCCGGCCGGGCCGGCGGGCGAGCTGCCAGCCGAACAGGGCCGGGGCCAGGCTCCGGCCGCGCGCGGCCAGCCGGCCTCCGGCCCGCGCCGCGAACGGCAGCAGCCGCAGGACCAGCAGGGTGCCCCCGCAGAGTGCCAGGGCCGGGGCGGCGACCAGGACCGGGTCGATGCCGAGCCCGCCGCCGGCGGAGGCCCCGGGTGCGGGGGCGTCCGTACCGCCGTACTGCGAGAGCTGCTGGTAGCCGACGACGGCGAGGGCCACGACGGCCAGGTCCACGCCGGAGCGGGCGGCGCCCGTCACCAGGGCCTGCCTGCTGCCCACGCGGCGCAGGACGGCGGCCGAGGCACCGCGCAGGACGGAGGGCAGGGTGGTCAGCAGGACACAGGCCAGGGCGCAGCCCACCGCGACCGGCCAGACCAGCCAGGTGTCCGGGATCTCCAGGTGGACCCGCGCGAGCGGTCCGAACCGGCCGAACAGGCGCAGCAGCGGCGGGGTGAGCAGGGGTGCCAGGACGGCCGCGGGCAGGGCGAGCAGCAGTGACTCGGCGGCGGTCAGGGCGCCGAGGCGGCGGCGGGAGGCTCCGCGCGCGGTGAGCAGGACCCGTTCCGGTTCCTGGCGGACGGTCAGGATGTGGGAGACGAGGAGCAGGGCGGCGGCCGAGAGGACGACGAGCTGGAGTGCGCCCATCAGCAGGGTGGACCGGGCGACGACCGTTCCGGCGCTCAGCTCGCCGAGGAACGTGGGCAGTTCGGTGGCGGCCCGGAGCGAGCTCGCACGTTCGAGGGAGGCGCTCGCGGGCTCGGTCGCGCCCCGGACGGTCTCGGCCTCGGGGCCGCGGATCGTGCGCAGGTCGGGGGTGAGCAGGGTGAGGCGGTGGTTCTGCAGGAGGCCGCCCGTCGTGAAGGCGGTGTCGTCCACCAGGAGCGGGCCGTAGATGGCGAAGGTGTCGGCCTGGACCTCGCGGCCGCCGAGCGGGTCGAGGCGCCAGTACGCGGCGTCCGGATCGGCGGCCCGGTACACGCCGGTGACCAGCACGGTCAGCGGCGGCCCGCCGAACCGGTCGTCGAGGCGGACCGGTGCCGGCAGCGCGGACTCGGCGAGGCCGAGCCGGGCGAGCGCCGCGCGCGGCACGGCCACCTGTGTCGGGGCCGCCGCGGTACCGGCCCCGGTGGGGGCGGCGACCGGTCCGGGCCACTGGCCGGCGAGCAGTTGTACGTGGTCCTTGCCGAGGGCGGCGAGCAGGGTCAGGTCGGCGTCGCGGCCCGAGGCGGCGACGCCGGGGAGTCCGTACGAGCGGCTGCGTGCCACGCTCTCGGAGGCCACCGGCAGCCGTCCGAACACCTCGTCCGCGAACGTCCGTACGGACTCGTCGTCCTTGGCGCGGGATGCGGCGGGATGGCCACTGGTGATCACGACGGTGGTCCGGGGCTGTTCGGCGCCGGTCAGAGCCCGCCGGAGCCCTTCCTCGCCCACGCCACGGGTGAAGGCCGTGAGCGCGGTCAGGGTGGTCGCGGTGATGAGTACGGTGAGCAGCACGGCAACGGCGAGCGGCCACCGCCCGAGCAGTCGGCGCACGACGAAGCCGAGCACGTGTTGAAATCCTCCCCCGTCCGGACCCTCGGTACCGGATAGCGGACGATGCTGCCAGATATGGGCTATTGACGGAAGGGGCTTGCGTGATCGGTGGGGCAGATGCGCAAATGCGATCAGAAAACTGCAGCGGCAGGATGCAGGGAACGCGGGGGCCGGGCGCCCCACACGGACAACGCGACGGGGGAACAGACGCGATGAGGGATCAGCAGGAACCGGCGACGGTCGCGACGAGAACGCGGGAGGACGACGGTTCGCCGATCGTCGTGGTGGACGACGTGCACCACACCTTCGGCAGCGGACCGCAGGCCGTCCACGCCCTGCGCGGCGTGTCCTTCGAGGTCCGCCGAGGCGAACTCACCGCCCTCAGGGGCCGGTCGGGCTCCGGCAAGACCACCCTGCTGAACCTCGTCGGCGGCCTCGACACGCCGACCGGCGGCCGGATCACCCTCGACGGCACCGACCTGGCGTCCCTCGACGAGCCGGGCCTGCTCGCGCTGCGCCGCGACCGCATCGGCTTCGTCTTCCAGTCCTTCGGCCTGATACCCGTCCTCACCGCCGCCGAGAACGTCGGCGTACCGATGCGGCTGCGCCGCGTCCCCGCCAAGGTGCGCGAGGAACGCGCCCGGACCCTGCTCGCCCTGGTCGGTCTCGCGGACCACGCGGAGCAGCGCCCCGGCGAGCTCTCCGGCGGCCAGCAGCAGCGCGTGGCGGTGGCCCGCGCCCTGGCCAACGACCCCGACCTGATCATCGCCGACGAACCCACGGGCCAGCTCGACTCGGAGACCGGCCGGTCGGTCATGGAGCTGCTGCGCGCGGTGGTGCGCAGCGAATCGGTGACCATCCTCGTCGCCACCCACGACCCCAACCTGATCGAGCTCGCCGACCGGGTCGTGGAACTGCGCGACGGCCGCATCGCCCCGGCCGGCTCATGAGCCGAGCGCGTCCGCGCTGCTCCGCTGCCAGTACGTGACCGACAGCGAGCTGTCGTAGGCGACACCGGCCGCCGGGAGGGCCGGGGTCGCGGACGCGCCGCCGTTGCTGAGAGGCGTCCGGCCCTGGAAGGCGATCGTGAGCCGGTGTCCGGTCGTCCCGCCCTCGCCGCTGCCGTCGGCCGCCGACAGCAGGGCCCCCGCATAGCCCGACTCGCCCGGAGCGAGGGACACCACCGCCTGGGGCCGGGTCTGCTGCTGTGCGGCCGGCACCCATTGCATCTCGTCGAAGCGGAGCACCGGGTAGTAGGTCAGGTCGCAGGTCTTCGAGCCGGTGTTCCTCACCGTGATCAGCATGTGGTTGAGCGGCCGGGAGACGGGCTGCACGGTGACGCCGGTGTTGGCGCCGTTGCACAGGACGTGCTGCTGCTCCCCCGCGGCCGTCGGAGCGGAGGGGGCCGACGGCGCCGGCGAGCCCTTGGGGGTCTGTCCCATGGTCGGGGCGGCCGAGGGAACGGCCTCCGCGGCGGGGGGCGAAACGGCTGCTTCTCCCCCGTCCTTGAAGCCCGTGTCGTCCTTGCACCCCGAGAGGGAGAGGACGACGAGGGCGGCGGCGCCCGCACCCGCGAGGCGCCGGAGGCCGTACGGGCGGAAGGTACGGGCGCTGCGGGCGAGGGGGGCGCTGTGGAACGCGTGCATGGCTGACGGCCTTTCATGGGGCATGACCGCAGGGCCCGTTCGGGGTCCGCCTGGACCGGCCGCCGGGAGCGGTGTGCTTGGATGGCCTCAGCCTGAGCGATGCTCCGTCCCAGCCGCCACATCCGCTGGGCAATCCGGAACGCTGGAATACGGGCATAGGCTCTGAGCTGGGCAAACAACCTGTTCCTGGGATGCGGGACAGGACACGGGGTGGGAGGAACGGTGTCGCAGGACACTGCTGGGCCGGGGTTCGCCGAGCTGCTGCGGGAGTTGAAGGACCGGTCCGGCCTCAGCTACGGAACGCTCGCCAAGCGGCTCCACATGAGCGCGTCGACCTTGCACCGCTATTGCAGCGGCGAGGTCGTCCCGGCGGACTACGCACCGGTCGAACGGCTCGCCCGGCTGTGCAGGGCCTCGCCCGAGGAGCTCCTCGCCCTGCACCGGAGTTGGGTGCGGGCCGACACGAACCGCCCGCGCAAGGGCGCGGACCCGAGCGGCACCGTGCGCGTTCCGGTCGACTCGGCCGAGGTGGACGACGCGACGGACGCGCCCGAGGCCGCCGAGGTGGCCGAAGTCGCCGAGGTCGCAGGAGCGACCACCGCCGCCGAGCCGCCCGCGCCGACCCGGCGTCCTCGCCCGCGCAGGGCGGTGCTCGCCGGGATCTCGGTCACGGTCGTGGCCGCCGTCACCGCTCTGGCCGGGGTGCTCACCACGCTCGATGCGGGCCGGCCCGCACAGGGCACCGGCGTCCGGGACAGCCCCGTCGGTGCCATGAGCGGATCCCCCGACCAGGGGAAGTCCCCGGACGGCCCGGACGGCCCGGACGCGTCCCCTTCGACGCCCTCGTCCCCGTCCGCCTCGTCGTCGCCGTCCGCGCCCTCGTCCTCGTCCTCGTCCTCGTCCTCGGGCACCACGCACACGGCCCCCGCAGCAGGAAGCGGAAGCAGCGGCGGCGACAACGCCGCCGCCGGCACGCCGGTGAAGGTGACCACCCGCCCCCACACCTGGGAGGCGCCCTGCGGCCAGCACTATCTGATCGACAAGCCCCCGGCCCAGGTGGGACCGCCTCCCGTGGAACGGGACGCACCCGCCTGGGTGGCGGCGGCCGGAGCCGTACCCGCGGACGAGCAGTACGTCACCCTCACCCTGCAGGGCTCCGGCGCGGACACCGTGGTGCTGGACGGCCTGACCGTCCGTACGGTCGCCAAGCGTGCGCCGCTCCCCTGGAACGACTACGCCATGGGCTACCCGGGGGTCGGCTGCGGCGCGGGCGTCCCGACCCGCACCTTCGGCGTGGCCCTCGACTCCGCGCGCCCGTCCGTCGCACCCGTGCCGGGTCAGCGGGACTTCCCCTTCTCGGTGAGCGAGTCGCAACCGGAGGTGTTCCACATCAAGGCCGCCGCCTCCGCCCACGACGTGAGCTGGTACCTGGAGCTGTCCTGGTCCAGCGGCTCCCGCCGCGGCACCCTCAGGATCGACCACAACGGCAACCCCTTCCGCACCAGCGGAAGCAAGGGGCGGCCCGGCTACGAGTTCCCCCTCGGCGGCGACGGATGGGTCGGGGCGGGCACGACAGGCAGTTGACCAGGAGCGACCGGGTGTGTACCTGGAGCGCACGGTCCGCTTCGTCCCGGAGCGGTCCCGGAGGATCGACCATACGATGGGCGGGAACCGGCGCGGGCGGCTCGCCGGGCCGCCCGCCCAGAGCACTCGGGGTGGAGACGTATGGCACAGGCCGCCGACACGGCGCGGACCGTCATCCTGACCGTGGACGACGACCCGGGGGTCTCCCGGGCCATCGCCCGTGACCTGCGGCGCCGCTACGGCGCCGAGTACCGGATCGTGCGCGCCGAGTCCGGCGAGTCCGCGCTGGAGGCGC
This sequence comes from Streptomyces sp. NPDC054932, assembly GCF_053610205.1. Classification (NCBI taxonomy): domain Bacteria; kingdom Bacillati; phylum Actinomycetota; class Actinomycetes; order Kitasatosporales; family Streptomycetaceae; genus Streptomyces; species Streptomyces sp. NPDC054932. Next base: position 35,707 of record NZ_JBSGXU010000068.1, read on the forward strand.
TGCGCGAGCTGAAGCTGCGGGGCGACCTGGTGGCGGTGATCCTGGCCGACTACCGGATGCCGCAGCTGAACGGCATCGAGTTCCTGGAACAGGCCCTGCAGGTGTACCCGGGGGCGCGGCGCGTGCTGCTGACGGCGTACGCCGACACCAACGCGGCGATCGACGCGATCAACGTCGTGGACCTCGACCACTACCTGCTCAAGCCGTGGGACCCGCCGGAGGAGAAGCTCTACCCGGTCGTGGACGACCTGCTCACGGCCTGGCGCACCAGCGACTACCGGCCGGTACCGGCGACCAAGGTGGTCGGGCACCGCTGGTCGGCGCGTTCCTCGCGGGTCCGGGAGTTCCTGGCCCGCAACCAGGTGCCCTACCGCTGGTACTCCTCCGACGAGCCCGAGGGGCGGCGACTGCTGGAGGCGGCCGGGGCCGACGGACAGCGGCTGCCGCTGGTGGTCACGCCCGAGGGCACCGCACTGATCGAGCCGGAGGAGCCGGAACTGGCCGCCAACGTGGGGCTCGCGACGACGCCGACCGCCGATTTCTACGACCTCGTCGTCATCGGAGGCGGCCCGGCGGGGCTCGGCTCAGCGGTGTACGGGGCCTCGGAGGGGCTGCGCACCGTACTGATCGAGCGGTCGGCGACCGGCGGGCAGGCCGGCCAGAGCTCCCGCATCGAGAACTACCTCGGCTTCCCGGACGGCGTGTCGGGGGCGCAGCTCACGGAGCGCGCCCGCCGCCAGGCGGGCCGGTTCGGCGCCGAGATCCTGACGGCGCGCGAGGTCACGGGGCTGGAGGTCAACGGCGCGGCGCGTATCGTCCACTTCTCGGACGGCCGGACGATCGCCGCCCACAGCGTCATCCTGGCGACCGGCGTGTCGTACCGGCAGCTCCACGCACCGGGCTGCGACCAGCTGACCGGCTGCGGGGTGTACTACGGCTCCTCGCTCACCGAGGCGGCCTCCTGCCAGGGGCAGGACGTGTACATCGTGGGCGGCGCCAACTCGGCCGGACAGGCGGCGATGTACCTGGCGCGGGGCGCCAAGTCGGTGACGCTGCTGGTCCGCGGGGATTCCCTGACGGCATCGATGTCGTACTACCTGATCCAGCAGATCGAGGAGATGCCGAACATCACGGTGCGGACCCGGACGGTCATCGAGGCGGCGCACGGCGAGGGGCACCTGGAGCAGCTGACGCTGCGCGACGTGGACAGCGGTGCGACCGAACTCGTCGACGCGCAGTGGATGTTCGTGTTCATCGGCGCGGCGCCGCTGACCGACTGGCTCGACGGTACGGTGCTGCGCGACGAGCACGGTTTCATCCTGGCCGGGCCGGACCTCACCCCGGACGGACGGCCGCCCGCCGAGTGGGAGCTGGACCGGCCGCCGTACCACCTGGAGACCAACATTCCCGGCGTGTTCGTGGCGGGCGACGCGCGCGCCCAGTCCGCGAAGCGCGTCGCGTCCGCCGTCGGAGAGGGAGCCATGGCCGTGATGCTCGTCCACCGGTACCTGGAGCAGTCATGAGCGGTCAGCCGATGCCCTGCAGCCCGCAGGAGATCGCCTCGCTGTTCCTGTTCGAGAAGCTCTCGCCGGAGCAGCTCGGGCGGCTGTGCGGCGAGGGCCGGGTGGAGCGGTTCGAAGCCGGTCCGGTGTACACCGAGGGCGACCCGGCCACCTGCTTCTACGTGATGATCGAGGGCACCGTCGTGCTGTCCCGCCGGGTCGGCGGCGACGACGTCGAGGTGAGCCGCACCGCGCAGCGCGGCGTGTACGCGGGCGCCATGCAGGCGTACCTCGGCGACCAGGTGCCGCAGACGTACACCAACTCGATGCGGGTGACCGAGCCGACGCGGTTCTTCGTGCTGCCCGCGGAGTCGTTCGCGGACATCATGCGGGAGTGGTTCCCGATGGCGGCGCACCTGCTGGAGGGGCTGTTCTTCGGCTCCAAGAACACCCAGCGGGCGATCGGGCAGCGTGAGCGGCTGCTGGCCCTGGGGTCGCTGTCCGCCGGTCTCACCCACGAGCTCAACAACCCGGCCGCGGCGGCCGTACGGGCCACCGCGACGCTGCGGGAGCGGGTGGGGAAGATGCGGCACAAGCTGGCCCACATCTCCCAGGGCCAGTACTCGCGCGAGACGATCGCCGACCTCATCGAGATCCAGGAACGCACCGTCGAGCGCGTCGCGAAGGCAACGGCGCTGAGCCCCCTGGAGGCCTCCGACCGGGAGGACGAGCTCGCAGACTGGCTCGACGACCACGACATCCAGGAGGGCTGGCGGATCGCGCCGACCTTCGTGCAGGCCGGACTGGACACGGACTGGCTCGATCAGGTCGCGGCGACCGTGGCCGAGGAGATCCTGCCGTCGGCCATCGGCTGGCTCAACTACACGGTGGAGACCGAGCTGTTGATGGACGAGATCGACGACTCGACCACGCGCATCTCCCACCTCGTGGACGCGGCCAAGCAGTACTCGCAGCTCGACCGGGCCCCGTACCGGGTCGTCGACGTCCACGAACTCCTCGACAGCACCCTGCTGATGCTGTCCGGCAAGATCGGCTCCCGGGTGCGGGTGGTCAAGGACTACGACCGCTCCCTGCCGGAGGTGCCCGCCTACCCGGCGGAGCTCAACCAGGTGTGGACCAACCTCATCGACAACGCCGTCTTCGCCATCGGGAGCACGGGCGGCGAGGGCACGCTGACGGTGCGCACGGCCCGGGAGGGCGACCGCCTGCTCGTGGAGTTCCGCGATACCGGTCCCGGTATCCCGGCCGACATCCGCAGCCGCATCTTCGACCCCTTCTTCACCACCAAACCGGTCGGCGAGGGCACCGGGCTCGGCCTCGACATCTCCTGGCGGATCGTCGTCAACAAGCACCACGGCAGCCTCCAGGTCGAGTCCGCCCCCGGCGACACCCGGTTCCAGGTACTGCTGCCGCTGACCGCCCCGGACCCCGGAACCGAGCCCGGGCCCGGGACTGCGACCGCATCCGACACCGAGACGGCTGAGGAGCCCGTATGAGCGACATCGACGGAATCGACCCGAGCGTCCCGCCCACCGGCACCGGATGCGGCGACTGCGACGCGGCGGGCGGCTGGTGGTTCCACCTGCGCCGCTGCGCCCAGTGCGGCCACATCGGCTGCTGCGACTCCTCCCCGGCCCAGCACGCCACCGCCCACTGGAAGTCCACCGGCCACCCCCTGGTGCAGAGCTTCGAGCCGGGCGAGGAGTGGTTCTGGAACTACGACACCGACGCCCTGTACGACTCCGGCCCCGAGCTGACCCCACCGAGCGACCACCCGGCGGACCAGCCGGCCCCGGGCCCGGCCGGCCGGGTCCCCGAGGACTGGACGAAGCACCTGCATCGCTAGGTCGTGTCCGCAAAGTCCCGTCTGCTCGGCGGGCGGACGACGCTACTTTGCGGACACTCCCTAGGCCGTCTGCGTCCAGACGGTGCCGCGGGCCTCGTACTCCAGCATGGTCTCCACGCCGGTCGCCGCGTCGGCGCCGAGTTCCCGGCGGACGAGCCACAGGGCCAGGTCCAGCCCGGAGGTGATGCCGCCGGCCGTGACCAGATCGCCGTC
>NZ_JBSGXU010000069.1:0-37896 GCF_053610205.1 Streptomyces sp. NPDC054932
CCACGCCCGCGCGCTCGGCGCCCGGGGCCGCGGCCGGGGCCTGGGGCGTCTCTGCGACGGCGGCGGCCTCGGCAGCCGGGGTCACCGGAGCGGCCGCGGCGCGGGTCGCGCGGCGGCGGGGACGAGCGGGGGCGGCGGCCGGAGCGGCCTCTTCGGCGGGGGCGGCCGCAGCGGCCTCGGTCACCGGGGCCGTCTCGGCGACGGCTCCACCGGGCGGGCCCGCCGGCCGGGAGGCGGCACGGCGGCGGCGGCGCGGCGGCAGGTTGTCGCTGGGGCTTCCGCTGTCGGCGTTACCGGCGGTGGTGATGTCATTTTCGTTGTTGAGCATTGCGGGCGGTTCTCCCGTCACGCTCCCGGGCGCCGCGGCTGACTTCCGGTCCGGCACGGCTCCGCGTAATGAGCGCGGAACCGGCCTCCGGGGCGCGTTCGCCACACGGGAGCTGTAGTCCATGGCCGCCGGTTCCGTACGTGTTGTCCGTACGGCCTGGCGGAAGTCTTCAGGTCAGTGCGCGGCCCGACCCAGGTGGCTCCCGAGTACCAGGGCTGCGCGACGACGACGTTCCCTACGCGGCGGGACCTTCCGGCGCCTTCGCGTCGGCTGCTACGGCGGCCGTGGGTGGGGCGGCCGTGTCAGCCTCGCGGTCGGGCGCGAGCGGGTCGGTCACCGTGCCGGACTCCTCGTCGAAGAGCCCCTGCGCCAGCCTGGTCACCGCAGAGGGGACCGGCGGCGCCAGGTCGGCCACAGCTCGGAGACCGGACAGGACGTCGTCGGGTCGCACGGCAGGTGTCAGATGCCGAACAACCAGCCGCAGTATCGCACAAGCATTGTCCAGCGGCCTATCAGCCGGGGCGGGATGGGCTTCCAGGCTGACGACCGCACCTCGGGTGTCGAAGGTCCGCATGCCGTTCTTGGTCCGTCGCTGCACCTCCACGGTCTCGGCGGCGAGGAAGGCCGTCACGGCCCGCTCGGCCTCCGCGGGCTCCACGCCGTCCAGGCGCAGCTCCCACACGGAGGCGGTCAGCCGGTCGGCGAGGCCCGAGGTGCGGGCCTCGACGGCGTCGATGATGTCGAGCCCGGTGGGCATCGACTCGTCGAGCAGCTCACGGAGCTTCTCGGGGTCGCGGGGCTCGGCGAGGGCGATCTCCAGGTACTCGGCCTCGCTGCCGGTCCCGGTCGGGGCGGCGTTCGCGTACGAGACGCGGGGGTGCGGCGTGAAGCCGGCCGAGTACGCCATCGGCACTTCGGCGCGGCGCAGGGCCCGCTCGAAGGCACGCTGGAAGTCACGGTGGCTGGTGAACCGGAGGCGGCCGCGCTTGGTGTAGCGCAGTCGAATGCGCTGCACCACCGGTGCGGGAGGCGGGCCTTCGGGCTGTCGCTTGCCCAGTGGTTCTTCTCCTTGTGCGGGGCTCCGCGGCTCGCGCGTCGCCCTGAGGTCTGTCGACCCGCTCCGGCTCACCCCTGCCGTCGGGGCCGGGAGATCTCGTCTGCGGGTGCCGCGTCGGCGGCTGTCGTACTACCCAGAGTACGCGCCCGTGACCTCGCCGGTTCCACGGGAGGAGTACCGAGGAGCGCGCGGCGCACGGTGGCGCGTGCCTCGCGGACCGCGGCGCGGCCGGTCCGCCAGACCTCGCGGACGGCGTGCCCGACGGGGGTCAGAACGTGCCGGTACACCCGGGACGCGGGCCACCCGATCAGCACCCAGCCGATCCGTTTGAGCCCGCGCCACAGCGCGCCCATGATCAGCCCGGCCATGTGCCAGGCCCATGCGAGGACCCGCCCGACGGGGGCGAGCACGTACCGGTACAGGGCGACGGCCAGCCATCCGATGCCCAGCCCGACGGGCCTCAGCAGGTACCGGTACAGCCCGGCCGCGAGCCGTACGAGGCCGTGCCCGACCGGGGTGAGCACGTACCGGTACGCGGCCGCGGCCAGCCATCCGATCCCGCGGCCGACGGGCGCGAGCACGTAGCGCCACAGCGCGACCCACGGCCATACGAACAGCGCCATGCCCACGGCCCAGGCGATCCATCCCACGCCCTTGGCGAGCGGGGCGAGGACGTAGCGCATCCCGCCCCGGCCGATCCAGGCCAGCGCCGCCCCGAGGGGACGGAACACATACGTGGTCAGCAGCCGGCCGGCCGGCGCGAGCAGATGGTCGTACGCGCCGCGGCCCAGCCACGCCAGGCCCCGCCCGACCGGGGTGATCACATAGCGCCACAGCCCGACCCAGGGCCAGACGAGGACCAGCTTGAGCAGGGTGGTCAGCAGCCATCCCAGCGCACGGAGCGCCGGCCCGAGGACATGGACGTACAGCGGCCCGAGGAGGTGTCGGTGCACGGCCCGGCCCAGGCCGGTCAGCAGTTCCCAGACCACTCGTACGGGCAGTACGACGAGTACGGCGACGATCTTCACGGGGATCCTGATGACGCCCACCAGGCACCCGTCGCCGTCACCGGCGGGAGGCCGTTTGTCCAGTTCCATGCCGTGAAGGACACGCGAGAGGCCCCCGCCCGTTGCGGGCGGGGGCCTCTCGTGACCCAAGGGTTACTTCACGACGGTCAGCGGCAGCAGCTTCTTGCCGGTGGGTCCGATCTGGATCTCGGTCTGCATCTGAGGACACACGCCACAGTCGAAGCACGGGGTCCAGCGGCAGTCGTCGACCTCGGTCTCGTCGAGGGCGTCCTGCCAGTCCTCCCAGAGCCAGTCCTTGTCGAGACCGGAGTCCAGGTGGTCCCAGGGCAGGACCTCTTCGTAGGTGCGCTCGCGGGTCGTGTACCAGGCCACGTCCACGCCGTACTCGGGCAGCGTCTTCTCGGCCGCCTCCATCCAGCGGTCGTAGCTGAAGTGCTCGCGCCAGCCGTCGAAGCGGCCGCCCGACTCGTACACGGCGCGGATGACGTCGCCGATGCGGCGGTCACCGCGCGAGAGCAGGCCCTCGACGATGCCCGGCTTGCCGTCGTGGTAGCGGAAGCCGATGGAACGGCCGTACTTCTTGTCGCCGCGGATCTTGTCGCGGAGCTTGCCCAGGCGGGCGTCCGTCTCCTCGGCCGACAGCTGCGGCGCCCACTGGAAGGGGGTGTGCGGCTTCGGCACGAAACCGCCGATGGACACCGTGCAGCGGATGTCGTTCTGGCCGGAGACCTCGCGCCCCTTGGCGATGACGTTGACCGCCATGTCGCCGATCTGGAGCACGTCCTCGTCGGTCTCGGTGGGCAGGCCGCACATGAAGTACAGCTTCACCTGGCGCCAGCCGTTGCCGTACGCGGTGGAGACGGTCCGGATCAGGTCCTCTTCCGAGACCATCTTGTTGATGACCTTGCGCATGCGCTCGGAGCCGCCCTCGGGGGCGAAGGTCAGGCCGGAGCGGCGCCCGTTGCGGGTCAGCTCGTTGGCCAGGTCCACGTTGAACGCGTCCACGCGGGTCGAGGGCAGGGACAGGCCCACCTTGTCGTCCGTGTAGCGGTCCGCGAGGCCCTTGGCGATGTCGGCGATCTCCGTGTGGTCCGCGGAGGACAGCGACAGGAGGCCGACCTCCTCGAAGCCCGTGGCCTTCAGGCCCTTCTCCACCATTTCGCCGATGCCGGTGATGCTTCGCTCCCGCACGGGGCGCGTGATCATGCCGGCCTGGCAGAAACGGCAGCCGCGGGTGCAGCCGCGGAAGATCTCCACGGACATGCGCTCGTGGACGGTCTCGGCGAGCGGGACCAGGGGTTGCTTGGGGTAGGGCCACTCGTCGAGGTCCATGACCGTGTGCTTGGACACGCGCCACGGCACGCCGGAGCGGTTGGGCACGACACGGCCGATGCGGCCGTCCGGCAGGTACTCGACGTCGTAGAAGCCGGGGACGTAGACGTTGCCGGTCTTGGCGAGACGGAGGAGGACCTCTTCGCGCCCGCCCGGCCGCCCCTCGGCCTTCCAGGTGCGGATGATCTCGGTCATGTCGAGGACGGCCTGCTCGCCGTCGCCGATGACCGCGCAGTCGATGAACTCCGCGATCGGCTCGGGGTTGAAGGCCGCGTGGCCGCCCGCGAGGACGATCGGGTGGTCGACGGTGCGGTTCCTGGCCTCCAGCGGGATGCCGGCGAGGTCCAGGGCCGTGAGCATGTTGGTGTAGCCCAGCTCCGTGGAGAAGGACAGGCCGAACACGTCGAAGGCGGAGACCGGGCGGTGGCTGTCCACGGTGAACTGCGGCACCTTGTGCTCGCGCATCAGTTCTTCGAGGTCGGGCCACACGCTGTAGGTGCGCTCGGCGAGGACGCCCTCGCGCTCGTTGAGCACCTCGTACAGGATCATGACGCCCTGGTTGGGCAGCCCGACTTCGTACGCGTCCGGGTACATGAGGGCCCAGCGGACGTCACAGCTCTCCCACTCCTTGACCGTGGAGTTGAGTTCACCGCCGACGTACTGGATGGGCTTCTGCACGTGCGGAAGCAGGGCCTCAAGCTGAGGGAAGACCGACTCGGTCATCACGCGACTTTCGTGAAGCGGGCAGGGGGCAGCTATCTAGCGTACCCCGAGGCTCGGCCGCCCCCACCCACATGATCATCCCAGTCCGGCCCGCAGGGCGGGGGCGGAGACCTTCGCCCAGACGTCCGGGAGCTCCCGCTCGCTCCGCTCGGCCAGGGCCTCCTCGCGGGCGTAGAGCACGCCCCAGGTGAAGGCGGACTCGCCCGCGCCGGACGCCTGGACGGCGAGGCCGCGCAGGGCTTCGCGGGCCACCACGCTGTCCTGGTGGTCGCCGAGCAGGGACTGCACCTTCTTCACCGCCTTGGCCAGGTGTTTGGCCGGTTTGCCGAGCGCGGGAGTCGCCGCCTCCGCCGCGTACCGGGCGCGCTTGGCCGCCTTGCGGGCCTCGTGCAGGGCCAGGTCGCGATCGTGGCCTGGCTCCTGGGAGAGCGCCGTCTCGACCCGGCCGGCAAGGCGCTCGTAATCGCGCAGCACCGCCTTGGGCAGGGTGCTCTCCGCGGGGCGGGCGGCGGCCTTGAGCAGGGGCGGCACGTCGAGGAGGGCGTCGAGGGTGTCCAGCAGGGCGAGGTAGCGCTTGCTGTCGAGGGCGGTCAGGGCGCGGCGCCGCGATCCGGTGCGCCGGGCGGTGTTCCAGGTCCGCAGCCTGCTGCGCGCCGGTCCGATCAGCAGGGTGCGCGGCAGTTCGCCGAGGTGGGTCTGGATCCGCTCCAGCAGGACCTCCTGGTCGCGGTCGACGCCGAGTTCGGCGGCCAGCCAGCGCAGTTCCTCGCCGATCGGGTCGGTGGCGGCCCGGTCCAGCACCTTGCGGTACGTCTTGAAGGCGCTGCGCAGGCGGCGGCACGCGACCCGCATCTGGTGGACGGAGTCCGGCAGGTTGCGCCGCACGGCCGGGTCCTGGGCGATCAGGGCGTCGCGCTGTTCGCCCAGGTACGCGAGGACGTGCGCGCCCGCGGTGCCCTCGGGGCCGCCGCCGACGGGCCGGGGCGGGGGCTCGGCGCCGGTTTCGGCGAGGGCCCGGGCGAGCTTCGAGGGGGCGTCGGAGACCCGGAGCCCGGCTTTGCGGAAGGTCTTCTCCACGGCGTCGAGCAGTTCGGGGTCGACCCCGTCGGCGAGTTCCACTTCGACCTCGGTCCAGGCGGCGGTGGTTTCACCACGCTCGGCCAGGACCTCGTCGGTGCTCAGTTCCGCGAGCAGGGCTCCTTCGGCGTCGAGGAGGTGGCTGACACGGCGCGAGGAGACCAGCCTGACCTGCGGCTGGAGCTCGGAGTCGCGTACGCGGGAGCGGACCAGGGAGACGAGGGAGGGCGGGACCGTGTCGCTGAGCGCGGCCCCGATCTCGTCGCGGACTCCCGGGGAGACGGGCAGTTTGAGGTGCCAGCCCTCGTCCGCGCCGCCGGTTCTGCGCCTCAGGGTGAGGCCGTCGGCGGCGAGCCGCTGGTCGGGGGTGTCGTAGTAGACGGCGTCGAGGTCGACGGTGCCCTGGTCGGAGACGGCCGCGACGGCGGCCGTGCCCGTCAGGTCCGGCACTCCGCGCCGGGCAGATTTGGCCTTGGAGAACTCGAATTTCCGCTCGATTTCGCGCTTGGTGTCCGCCATAGACCGAACTTAGTCCTGAACGGATCACGTCGGCAGGGTGAACGGGACATCAGGCTGACAATGGCCGTTGCACCTTGATCGACTGGAGCAGTCCGATCGCCACCCACACCGCGAACATCGACGATCCTCCGTACGAGACGAACGGCAGCGGAAGCCCGGCCACCGGCATGATCCCGAGGGTCATGCCGATGTTCTCGAAGGACTGGAAGGCGAACCAGGCGATGATCCCGGCGCACACGATCGTCCCGTACAGCTCGGTGGTCTCCCGGGCGATCATGCAGGCGCGCCACAGGATGATGCCGAGCAGCAGCAGGATCAGTCCGGCCCCGACGAAGCCGAGCTCCTCCCCCGCCACGGTGAAGACGAAGTCGGTCTGCTGCTCCGGCACGAACTGGCCGGTGGTCTGCGAGCCCTTGAAGAGCCCGGAACCGGTCAGGCCGCCGGAGCCGATCGCGATGCGCGCCTGGTTGGTGTTGTAGCCGACGCCCGCCGGGTCGAGCTCGGGGTTGGCGAAGGCCGCGAAGCGGTTGATCTGGTACTCGTCGAGGACGCCCAGCTGCCATATCAGGATGGCACCGCTCGCGCCCGCGCCGAGCAGACCGATCACCCAGCGGTTGGAGGCGCCGGAGGCCAGCAGCACGCCGAGCACGATGACGATCATGACCATGACGGAGCCGAGGTCGGGCATCAGCATGACGATGCCCATCGGGGCGGCGGCCAGGCAGAGCGCCTTGACGACCGTGCGGTGGTCCGGGTGGACGAGGTCGCCCGCGTCCACCCGGGTGGCCAGCAGCATCGCCATCACCAGGATGATCGTGATCTTCACGAACTCGGAGGGCTGGAGGGAGAATCCGCCGCCGATGACGATCCACGCGTGGGCGCCGTTGATGGTGGCGCCGAGCGGGGTCAGCACGGCAAGGATGAGCACCAGCGAGAGCCCGTAGAGGACGGGCACGGCTCCGCGCAGGGTGCGGTGGCCGAGCCAGATGGTGCCGATCATCAGCACCAGGCCGATGCCGGTGTTCAGGGCGTGCCGGGCGAGGAAGTAGTACGGGTCGCCCTGGTTGAGGGTGGTCCTGTTGCGGGTCGCGGACCACACCAGCAGGGCGCCGAGGAAGGACAGGGCGAGCGACGAGAGGAGGATCGGCCAGTCGAGCCGGCGCACCACGGAGTCGCGGGCGGTGAGCTTGGCCATCGCCCCGCGCTCGGGCGCGTACCGGGAGACGGAGAACTTGTTGGCGGTGGGCATGTCGTATGGGGTCCTCAGTCGTGCCGTGTCGGGGGTGGCCCGGCGAGCGCCGGCGGCTCCAGTTGCTCCGGGGACGGCGGTACGTACGGCCGGATCTCGGGGGAGTCGATGGAACCGTCCGGGTTGATCCTGGGCAGTTTCGCCTCCGGTCCCAGCAGCAGGGCCCTCTTCGGGTCCTGCTTCCCGTCCATGGTCAGACCGTAGATGGCGTTGTAGAGGTTGCGCACGGCGGGGCCGGAGGCGCCCGAGCCGGTGCCGCCCTGGGAGATCGTCATGACGATCGTGAAGTCCTTGGTGTAGGTCGCCAGCCAGGACGTGGTCTGCTTGCCGTAGACCTGTGCGGTACCGGTCTTGGCGTGCATCGGGATCTTGTCCATCGGCCAGCCGCCGAACCGCCAGGCGGCGGTGCCGCCGGGTTCGACGACCGAGCGCAGGCCCTTGTCGAGGTCGCTGACGGTCTTGGCGTCGATCGGCAGCCTGCCGTGCGACTGGGGCTTGATCATCTCGATGTGCTTGCCGTCGGGGCTGATCACGGCCTTGCCGACCGTGGGGTTGTAGAGGGTGCCCCCGTTGCTGATGGCGGAGTACGCGGTGGCCATCTGGATGGGGGTGACGAGGACGTCGCCCTGGCCGATGGCGAAGTTGATGCTGTCGTAGGCCTTCAGCTGGTTGCCCTCGAGGCAGCTCTCGTAGGCGATCTGCTCGACGTAGGTGCCGCCCCGCTTGCCCTGCTTGCACCAGGAGTTCTTGTTGGCCTTCCAGAAGCTCTGCTTCCACTGGCGGTCGGGGATGCGGCCCTTGACCTCGTTGGGCAGGTCGATCCCGGTCTCGGAGCCGAGTCCGAACTCCCGGGCGGTCCGGTAGAACCAGTCGTGTGCGTCCCTCTTGGGGCTCAGGCCGCCGTCGCGCTGCCACTCCTTGTGGCCCAGGGCGTAGAAGACGGTGTTGCAGGAGAACTTGAGGGCGTCGCCGAGGGTGATGGGGCCGTGCCCCTTGGACTCGAAGTTCGCGAAGCTCCGGCCGCCGAGGCTGTAGGAGCTGCTGCAGTTGTACTTGTCGTCGAACTTGTAGCCGGCCCGGACGGCCGCGCTCGCGGAGACCACCTTGAAGATGGAGCCGGCGGGGGCCATGCCCTGGATGCCGCGGTTGAGCAGCGGATAGTTGGAGCTCTTGCTGGTGAGCCTGGCGTAGTCCTTGCCGGAGATGCCGCCGACCCAGGCGTTGGGGTCGTAGTCGGGCTGGGAAGCCATCGCGACGATGCGGCCGGTCTTGGCCTCCATGACGACGACGGCTCCCGAGTCGGCCTCGTACTTGCGGCCGGTGATGTTGTCGGTCTCGTTGCGGACGACCTTCATCGCCGCCTGGAGCTCGAACTCGGCGACGGACTGGACACGGGCGTCGATGCTGGTGACGAGGGTGGAGCCGGCCACGCCCGGGTCGGACTTGGTCTGGCCCATGACCCGGCCGAGGTTGTCGACCTCGTAGGAGGTGACTTCCGCCTTGCCGCGCAACTGCCTGTCGTAGGTGCGCTCGATGCCGGAGCGGCCGACCTGGTCGGACCGCAGGTGCGGCGAGTCGGTGTCCTTGGCCTTCTGGATCTCTTCGTCGGTGACCGGCGAGAGGTAGCCGAGCACCTGCGAGGTGCGGGCGCCGCCGGGGGCGGGGTAGCGGCGGACGGCGGTGGGCTCCGCCGTGATGCCGGGGAACTCCTCCGGGCGTTCGCGCAGCTGCAGCGCCTGTTGCGTGGTGGCTTCGAGGGTGACCGGGATCGGCTGGTAGGGGGAACCGTTCCAGCAGGGCTTGGGGGTCTGGGAGTCGCAGAGCCGGACCTTGTCCATGACCTCCTTGGGGGTCATGTCCAGGACGTCGGCGAGGCGGGTCATGACGCCCTTGCCCCTGTCCTTCATCTTCATCAGCGCGGTGCGGCTGGCGGAGACCACGAGGCGGGTCTCGTTGTCGGCGAGCGGGACCCCGCGGGCGTCGAGGATCGAGCCGCGCACGGCGGGCTGGACGACCCGCTGGACGTGGTTGCTCTTCGCCTCGTGGTAGTACTCCGCGCCGTTGCGGATCTGGAGGAACCAGAGCCGGCCGCCGAGGGTGATCAGCATCGAGAAGACGAGGACCTGCATGATGACGAGCCTGATCTGCACCCGGGAGGTGCGGCCGGTCTCCGGGACGTTGGTCACGTCTGCTCCTCCCTCACAGCTTCTTGATGCTCTTCACACCCTTGGCCGGCTTGACGCCCTTTATGCGGACCGCCTTGTTGGCGCGGGACCGCGCGGTCTTCAGGCGCAGGCCACCGCGCTGGCTGCCGATGCGCAGGCCGGTACCGCCGGCCAGCCAGCCGGAGGAGACGTCGGCGGCCTTGTTGGCGGGGCCGCCGCCGGCCTCGACGGCCATCGGGTCGTTCTCGGCGCGCCGGGCCAGCGCCATGATGAACGGCACGGTGAAGGGCGCGAGCAGCAGGTCGTAGAGGGTCGCGGTGAACAGCAGCCCGGTCAGGCCCACGTGGCGGGCCGCGGTGTCGCCGACGAGGGCGCCCACGCCCGCGTAGAGCAGGGTGGAGCCGATCGCGGCGGCGACGACGGTGAGCATCGGGCCCCAGGCGGAACGGAACCGGCCGCCGTCGGGGCGGACCAGGCCGGCGACGTAGCCGATGACGCACAGGACGAGCGCGTACCGCCCGGCCGCGTGGTCGGCCGGCGGGGCCAGGTCGGCGAGGAGTCCGGCGCCGAAGCCGATGAGCGCGCCGCTGACGTGCCCGTACACGAGTGCGAGGGCGACGACGGTGAGGAGCAGCAGGTCGGGCACGGCGCCGGGCAGTTGGAGCCGGCCCAGGACGGTGACCTGGATGACGAGCGCGACCACGACGAGCGTGGCCGAGAGCAGGATCCGGTTGAAGCGCATGCGGGGTCTGCTCCTAGTCGTCGGCCGGCTTGGCGGGCACGCTGGCGGCCCCGGACGGGGTGACCGTGACGGTGACCGTCGGGGTGGGCTTGGGGGCCTCGGGCTTGGGCGGCAGGACCGCGTCGCGGGGGTCCTCGCGCGGCGGCATCACCACGACGCCGACGATGTCCAGGCGGGAGAAGCCGACGAACGGACGCACCCAGACGGTGCGGGTCAGGTCGCCGCGCGAGGGGTCGACCTTGACCACCTCGCCGATCGGCACGCCGGGCACGAAGGGCTTGTTGCCGCGCGAGCCGAAGGTGACGAGCCGGTCGCCGGGGCTGACCTTGGCCTTGCCGTTGAGCATCTGGACGGACAGCGCGCGGTCGCCCTGTCCGGTGGCGAAGCCCAGTTCACCGGTCTTCTCCAGCCGGGTGCCGACGGTGAAGTCGGGGTCGTTGGCGAGGACGACGGTGGCGGTGTCGGGGCCGACGGTGCTGACCCGGCCGACGAGCCCGTCCCCGTTGAGGACGGTCATGTCGCGTTCGATGCCGTCCTTGCTGCCGGCGTCGATGGTGACGGTCCAGGAGAAGCCCTGGGCCGCTCCTATGGCAATGACCTCGGCGCCCTTGATGCCGTACTGTCCGGCGCCGGCCCGCTTGAGCATCTCGTCGAGCTCGTGGATCCGGCTGCGGGTCTGGTCCTCGCTGCCCAGCTTGGCCTTCAGTGCCGCGTTCTCGCGCTCCAGCGTGGCGATGCGGTTGTGGCGCTCGCCGGAGTCCCGTACCGCCCCTATGGCGTTGGCGACCGGGTCGACCGCGGTCGCCACACCTTCCTCGACCGGGCCGAAGACCGCCGCGGCGGCCTGCCGGGCACCGTCGACCGGCGACTCCTCGCCTGCCCTGATGTCCACCGTGATCAACGCGAACGCGATGGCGATCAGAAGCACCAGGAGCAGCCGGCTTTCTCGTGTGTCCCTCACGTGCGGCGGCCGTGCCTTCCTCGTCGAAATTCTCTTTTGCCTGTATATCAACGATCCGCCGCACGGGCCCGGTAGCACCCGTACGGCGGATCCTTGTGTTTCCGCATGGCCCCTCCCGGCGGGGAGGGGCATCTGTCAGCGACGGGGCTGGGCGTCCAGGACCTGCTGGAGGGCCTCGAACTCCTCGACGCACTTGCCGGAGCCGAGCGCGACGGAGTCGAGCGGGTCCTCGGCGATGTGGATCGGCATGCCGGTCTCCCGGCGCAGCCGCTCGTCGAGGCCGCGCAGCAGGGCGCCGCCGCCGGTCAGGACGATGCCGCGGTCCATGATGTCGCCGGAGAGCTCCGGCGGGCACTTGTCGAGCGTGGTCTTGACCGCGTCGACGATGGAGTTGACCGGCTCCTCGATGGCCTTGCGCACCTCGGCGGCCGAGATGACGACCGTCTTGGGCAGTCCGGAGACGAGGTCACGACCGCGGATCTCGGTGTGCTCGTCCTTGTCGAGGTCGTACGCCGACCCGATGGTGATCTTGATCTGCTCGGCCGTGCGCTCACCGAGGAGGAGCGAGTACTCCTTCTTGATGTGCTGGATGATCGCGTTGTCGAGCTCGTCGCCGGCCACCCTGATGGACTGTGCCGTGACGATTCCGCCGAGGGAGATGACGGCGACCTCGGTGGTGCCGCCGCCGATGTCCACGACCATGTTGCCGGTGGCCTCGTGGACGGGCAGGCCCGAGCCGATGGCGGCGGCCATGGGCTCTTCGATGATGTGCACCTGGCGGGCGCCGGCCTGCGTGGACGCCTCGATGACGGCGCGTCGCTCCACTCCCGTGATGCCGGAGGGAACGCAGACCACCACGCGCGGTCGGGCCAGGTAGCGGCGCTTGTGGATCTTGAGGATGAAGTACCGGAGCATACGCTCGGTGATCTCGAAGTCGGCGATGACGCCGTCCTTGAGGGGCCGTACGGCGACGATGTTGCCGGGCGTGCGCCCGATCATCTTCTTCGCCTCCGAGCCGACCGCCAGGATGCCACCGGTGTTCGTGTTGATGGCGACCACGGACGGCTCGTTCAGGACGATCCCCCGGCCCCTCACGTACACCAGCGTGTTGGCGGTCCCGAGGTCGATCGCCATGTCACGGCCGATGAACGACATTTTGTTCCCCTTGTTCCCCATGAGGAGCGTCTGGCCTTCCAGTTGATAGCGGCTGCTGTCAGGTCGGCGAGGTGGGTGTGTGGGTGGAGGCCCCATCGTAGTGCCGCAAGTACGAAGACCGCGCGACGGGACTCCGGCAATCCCGCCGGAATGGATACCCGCCCCCTCAGTGGTGACGACGTGTCCTGCCCAGGCGTTCCCGCTGCGCCCCGGAAATACCGTAGGGCGACCGAAATTACTTCGGTCGCCCCAGGTCATGAGCGCTATTCGGCTGATGTTGCGTCAGGAAAGAGTGCTCAGAGCGCGGGGAAGAACAGCTTCAGCTCACGCTCGGCGGACTCCTCCGAGTCCGAGGCGTGGATCAGGTTCTCACGCGTGATCGTGCCGAAATCACCCCGGATGGAGCCGGGCGCCGCGGCAATCGGGTCAGTGGGTCCGGCCAGCTGGCGGACACCCTCGATCACGCGCTCCCCTTCGACGACCAGGGCGACGATCGGACCGCTCGCCATGAAGCCCATGAGGGGCTCGTAGAACGGCTTGCCCTTGTGCTCGCCGTAGTGCACCTCCAGGGTCTCCTGGTCCAGCGTACGCAGCTCCAGTGCGGGGATGGTCCAGCCGGCCTTCCGCTCGATACGGCCGATGATCTCGCCGACCAGACCGCGACGGACGGCGTCGGGCTTGAGCAGGACGAGGGTGCGCTGGGTCATGTTGCGGCTCCTTGCGGCAAACGGGTGCGGTAGGACGAACTTACAGGGCCGATCCGGGGGCCGGTCACGCAGCGTCAGGCGCCCCGGGTGCCCCCTGCGCCTCCTGAGCGGCCGCCCAGCGCGCCTTGATCGTGTCGATCTTGCGGCCGTAGTGCACGGAGCACCACCACAGGCCGGCGAACACCGCGCCAAGGAAGAACATCGTCGGCACGACGAACCCGCTCGCGATCAGGCCGATCTGCAGGGCCCAGCCCAGCTGGACCGCCCCGGGACGCGACAGCATCCCGCACAGCAGCACCGACAGCAGCATGGTGACCCCGCACACCGTCCAGACCGACGCCTGGGTCAGATCGGGGTCCTTCATCGCCACCAGCCCCGCGAAGCCGATCACGAAGAACTCGCCGATCAGCGTGCTCGCACACAGCGTGCGCATCCTTCAGCCCCTCTTCATCAGCAGGCGGGCCTCGCCCACCGTGATCACGGAACCGGTCACCAGGACCCCGGCCCCTCCGTACTCGGCCTCTTCCTCCGCGAGGGTGATCGCCGCCTCCAGGGCGTCGTCCAGCCGCGGCTCCACCTGCACCCGATCGGCGCCGAAGACCTCGACCGCGACGGCCGCCAGCTCGTCCGCGCCCATCGAGCGGTGGCTGGAGTTCTCCGTCACCACCACCTCCGCGAAGATCGGCTCGAACGCCTCCAGCACCCCGCGGACGTCCTTGCCCTCGCTCGCGGCCACGACGCCGATCAGCCGGCTGAAGCCGAACGACTCGGTGACCGCCTCCGCGGTGGCCACGGCGCCCGCCGGGTTGTGCGCCGCGTCCAGGACCACCGTCGGGCTGCGCCGTACGACCTCCATGCGGCCCGGCGAGGCCACCGAGGCGAAAGCCTTCCGTACGGTGTCCAGGTCCAGGACCCGGGCGTGCTCCTGGCCGATCCCGAAGAATGCCTCGACCGCGGCCAGCGCCACCGCCGCGTTGTGCGCCATGTGCGCGCCGTACAGCGGCAGGAAGATGCCGTCGTACTCCCCGCCCACCCCGCGCAGCGTCAGCTGCTGGCCGCCGACCGCGACCTCGCGCGAGACGACGCCGAACTCCATGCCCTCACGGGCCACCGTCGCGTCGACCTCCACGGCCTTCTTCAGCAACACCTGCGCCGCGTCCACCGGCTGCTGGGCCAGGATCACCGTCGCGTCCTGCTTGATGATGCCGCCCTTCTCCACGGCGATCTCACCGGGCGTGGAGCCGAGCCGGTCGGTGTGGTCCAGGCTGATCGGGGTGACCACCGCGACGGACGCGTCGATGACGTTCGTCGCGTCCCAGCTGCCGCCCATACCGACCTCGACCACGGCCACGTCCACCGGGGCGTCCGCGAAGGCCGCGTAGGCCATCCCGGTGAGCACCTCGAAGAACGACAGCCGGAACTCCTCGGCGGCGTCGACCATCTCCACGTACGGCTTGATGTCGTGGTACGTCTCGACGAACCGCTCGGCGGTGATCGGCTCCCCGTCGAGGCTGATCCGCTCGGTGATCGACTGCACGTGCGGGCTGGTGTAGCGCCCGGTGCGCAGCTCGAAGGCGTTCAGCAGGGCCTCGATCATGCGGGCCGTGCTCGTCTTGCCGTTGGTGCCGGTGACGTGGATGGACGGGTACGCGCGCTGCGGCTCGCCCAGGACGTCCATCAGCGCCGCGATCCGCGACACCGAGGGCTCCAGCTTGGTCTCGCCCCAGCGGGTGGCGAGCTCCTGCTCCACCTCCAGCAGCGCCTTGGCGACCTCCGGGTCGACGGGCCTGGCGGGTACCGGGTCGCCCTGGGGCGGTCCGGCCTGGGCGCGCAGGGTGCGGCTACCGGCCTCGATCACCGCCAGGTCGGGGTCGCGGTCGGACTCTTCCGCCACGATCTGGTCGAACTCGTCGAAGGTGCCGGCGAGGTCGTCGTTGTCGTCGCGGTCGTGGTTCTCGGGCTGCTGGTCACTCACAGGGCCAGTCTACGGACGGGGACCCCGAGGACTTTCGGCCCGGCCGTTTCGGGACCTCCGGCGGCCGGAGCGACCTGATCGTTATGCAAGCCTTGCGGCAGCAGATAGGGGAACAAATGCCGCAGGCCAGTAGCAACAAGACAGCATCCAGCCGCGACATAGGGATGGATCTGGGCACGGCCAACACCCTGATCTACGCACGGGGGCACGGGATCGTCCTCAATGAGCCGTCCGTGGTGGCCGTCAGGGCGGGCACCACGACCGCCCTGGCCGTCGGGGCGGACGCCAAGGAGACCATCGGCCGCACCCCCGGCTCCATCACCGCGATCCGCCCCCTCCAGGGCGGTGTGATCTGCGACTACGAGGCCGCCGAGGAGATGATCCGGCACTTCGTGCGCAAAGCCGTCCCGGGCCGCCGGCCCCGCACCCGGATGGTGATCTGCGTGCCCTCCGGCGTCACCCCGGTCGAACGGCGGGCCATCGTCCAGGCGTCCACCCGGGCCGGAGCCCGGGCCGTCCACCTCATCGAGGAGCCGATGGCCGCCGCGATCGGCGCCGGACTGCCCGTCGCCGAAGCCCGCGGCTCCATGGTCGTGGACATCGGCGGCGGCACCTCCGAGGTCGCCGTCATCTCCCTCGGCGGGATCGTCACGTCCCGGTCGCTGCGCGTCGGCGGGGACCGGCTCGACGCGGCGGTCATGGACCACGTACGCAAGGAACACGCGCTGCTCATCGGGGAACGCACGGCCGAGGACGTCAAGCTGGGCATCGGCTCGGCCTGGCCGGTACCGGACCGGCCGGAGCTGGAGACCCGTACCTTCACCGTGCGCGGCCGCGAGAAGGTCGGCGGCATGCCGAAGACGCTCGCGCTGAGCGCCAAGGACGTCCGGGCCGCGCTCGACGAGCCGGTCGGGGCGATCATCGCCGCCGTGCGCACCACCCTGGAGGAGTGCCCGCCGGAACTGTCCGGCGACGTGATGGAGCACGGCATCGTCCTGACCGGCGGCGGCGCGCTGCTCCCCGGCCTGGACCTGCGGATGGCCTCCGCGACCGGCATCCCGGTCTTCGTCGCGGACGACCCGCTGGACTGCGTGGCCCTGGGCTCCGGCCGCTGCGTGGAGGACCTGGACACGCTCGGCGGCCTGCTGGCCCCGGCCCGGGCGTAGCCGCCTCAGCCTCGCGGCAGGATGGCGACGACCTCGTACGCGTCCTGCGTGCGCGTCGTCGTCAGGGTGCCGCCCAGGCTGCGGACGCGCTCGGACATGCTCGCCGTGCCGGAGCCCGCCGAGACGGGGGCCCGGCCCGGGGTCCGGGCCGGGAGCGCGTTGCTGACCGCGATCCGCAGCCGCGGGCCGTCCGCCGTGATCGACACGTCGATGGTCTCCCCGTGCGCGTGCTTGGCCGCGTTGGTCAGGCACTCCTGCACCACCCGGTAGACCGCCGCCTGGCGCAGCGGCGACAGCCCGTGCACGTCCGGGTCCATGGCGAGCCGGACGGGCGACCCGGCCCGGCCGCTCTCCTCGGCCAGCGCCGCCAGCCCGTCCACCCCCGGGGTGGAGGCCCGCTCCCCGCGCTGCACGATGATCTCGTTCAGCACCAGGTGGGCCCGGCGCGCGGTGTCGGCGAGCTCCTCGAAGTCCGGCCCGTACGCCGTCTCGCGCGCCCGCATCGACAGCACCTCGGAGCGGACCGTGAGCAGGGTCAGCTCGCGCCCGACGAAGTCGTGGACGTCGCGGGCGACGGAGGTGCGTTCCTGCTGG
Organism: Streptomyces sp. NPDC054932; assembly: GCF_053610205.1. Lineage (NCBI taxonomy): Bacteria > Bacillati > Actinomycetota > Actinomycetes > Kitasatosporales > Streptomycetaceae > Streptomyces > Streptomyces sp. NPDC054932. The sequence goes on from NZ_JBSGXU010000069.1 coordinate 16,779, forward strand.
ACGGCCTGGAGCACGGCGGACTCGGCCCTGCGCGCGGTCAGCTCCCCCACCAGGTCGTGCCGGCAGGCGGCGATGCCCACCGCCGACGCCAGCACCCCGATGGGCACGACCACGCTGAGGAAGCCGCTGAGCGTCTCGCCCCGGGGTGCGGGCCAGTCCGGCACGCAGAACATCACCAGCGCGAAGGCGATGTACCCGAGCGTGGCGAGGATGCCGGCCCGGCGCCCGCGGTAGCGGCCGACCGAGTAGAGGGCGAACTGGATCAGGGTCAGCTCGTGCAGCCACCCGATGAAGAGCAGCGCGGCCAGGTACGAGATCCAGGGCTGCCGGCGGCGCACCAGCAGGCTGGAGCAGCCGAGGGCGAGGACGGCGGCGGCGGTGGGCCCGGTCAGCGAGTTGTCGGCGGCGGCGAGGCCGGGCAGGTCGAGGGCCATCAGACCGAGGCAGCCGAGCGCGGTAAGCACGTCCACGGCCCGGGGCGACCCGGCCCAGCTCTCGGTGAGCCGGCGGCCGGAGGCCAGCAGCCGGTCGAAGGCCGGGACGACGGGCTTGACGCGCATGCCCTCCATCATCCGTGGTCAGCGCGTCGGTTCGGATCGCCCGAGACCGAAACAGTAGTGATTTAGGGCACTTCGGACAGGACGGATTCGGCGGCCACCTGCCGTGACGCCGGCCCCCGCGCGGGGAAGGGATACGGCGAAGGCCCCCACATCGACCGACGGTGTGGGGGCCTTCACCTGTGCCTACGGGGGTGTTAGGCCGCCGGGAGCGCGTCCAGCTGGGCCTGGATCCGGGCGATGTCCGCCCCGGCCTTGGCCAGCCGGTCCTTGATCTTGTCGACCACGTTGTCCGGGGCCTTGGCGAGGAAGGCCTCGTTCCCGAGCTTCGCCTCGGCCTGCTGCTTCTCCTTCTCGGCCGCCGCCAGCGCCTTGGCCAGCCGCTTGCGCTCGGCCTCGACGTCGATGGCACCGGACAGGTCGAGCGCGACGGTGGCCCCGGCGACCGGGAGCGACGCCGTGGCGTGGAAGGCGTCGGTCTCCGGCTGGAGACGGAGCAGCTGCCGGATGGCCGCCTCGTGCGGGACCAGCGGGGTGCCGGCCAGCTCCAGGCGGGCGGGCACCTTCTGGCCGGCCTTGAGGCCCTGGTCGGTGCAGAACCGGCGGACCTCGGTGACCAGCTGCTGGACGAGCTCGATCTCCTTCTCGGCGGCGTCGTCGCGGAAGCCACTGTCGGTCGGCCAGTCCGCGATCACGACGGACTCGCGGCCGGTGAGGGTGGTCCACAGGGTCTCGGTGACGAACGGGACCACCGGGTGCAGCAGCCGCAGGGTGACGTCGAGGACCTCACCGAGGACCCGGGCGGAGACCTTGGCCTGCTCGCCGCCCGCGAAGAACGTCGTCTTCGACAGCTCGACGTACCAGTCGAAGACCTCGTCCCACGCGAAGTGGTAGAGGGCGTCCGACAGCTTCGAGAACTGGTAGTCCTCGTAGAAGGCGTCGACCTCGGCCACCGTCTTGTTCAGGCGGGACAGGATCCAGCGGTCGGTGGCGGACATCTGCTCGGCCGACGGCAGCTCGCCCTCGACCGTGGCGCCGTTCATCATCGCGAAACGCGTGGCGTTCCAGATCTTGTTGGCGAAGTTCCGGGAGGCCTGGACCCAGTCCTCGCCGATCGGGACGTCGACGCCCGGGTTGGCGCCGCGGGCCAGCGTGAAGCGGACCGCGTCGGAGCCGTACTTGTCCATCCAGTCCAGCGGGTTGACCGCGTTGCCGAAGGACTTCGACATCTTCTTGCCGCGCTCGTCACGGACCATGCCGTGCAGGGCGATGGTGCTGAACGGCGGGGTGCCGTCCATCGCGTACAGGCCGAACATCATCATCCGGGCGACCCAGAAGAAGAGGATGTCGTAGCCGGTGACCAGGACGGCGTTCGGGTAGAACTTCGCCAGGCTGTCGGTCTGCTGCGGCCAGCCGAGCGTGGAGAACGGCCACAGGCCCGAGGAGAACCAGGTGTCCAGGACGTCGGTGTCCTGGGTCCAGCCCTCGCCCGCCGGCGGCTGCTCGTCCGGTCCGACGCAGACGACCTCGCCGTTCGGGCCGTACCAGACGGGGATGCGGTGGCCCCACCACAGCTGGCGCGAGATGCACCAGTCGTGGAGGTTGTCGACCCAGTCGAAGTACCGCTTCTCCATCTCCTGCGGGTGGATCTTGACGTCGCCGCTGCGGACCGCGTCACCGGCGGCCTTGGCGAGCGGGCCGACCTTGACCCACCACTGCATGGACAGCCGCGGCTCGATGGTGGTCTTGCAGCGCGAGCAGTGGCCGACGGAGTGGGTGTACGGGCGCTTCTCGGCGACGATCCGGCCCTCGGCGCGCAGCGCGGCGACGATGGCGGAGCGGGCCTCCAGGCGGTCCAGGCCCTGGAAGGGGCCGTGGGCCGTGATGATCGCGTGCTCGTCCATGACGGCGAGGTTCGGCAGGCCGTGGCGCTGGCCGATCTCGAAGTCGTTCGGGTCGTGCGCCGGCGTCACCTTGACGGCGCCGGTGCCGAACTCGGGGTCGACGTGCTCGTCCGCGACGACCGGGATGCGGCGGCCGGTGAGCGGCAGCTCGATCTCGGTGCCGACGAGGTGCTTGTAGCGCTCGTCCTCGGGGTGGACGGCGACGGCCGTGTCACCCAGCATCGTCTCGGCGCGGGTGGTCGCGACGACGATGGACGCGTCGCCCTCGCCGTAGCGGATCGAGACGAGCTCGCCCTCGTCGTCCTGGTACTCGACCTCGATGTCGGAGATCGCGGTCAGACAGCGGGGGCACCAGTTGATGATGCGCTCGGCGCGGTAGATCAGCTCGTCGTCGTAGAGCTTCTTGAAGATGGTCTGGACGGCCTCGGAGAGGCCCTCGTCCATGGTGAAGCGCTCACGGGACCAGTCGACGCCGTCGCCGAGGCGGCGCATCTGGCCGGAGATCTGACCGCCGGACTCGCCCTTCCACTGCCAGACGCGCTCGACGAAGGCCTCCCGGCCGAGGTCGTGACGGGACTTGCCCTCCTTGGCCAGCTCGCGCTCGACGACGTTCTGGGTGGCGATGCCGGCGTGGTCCATGCCGGGCTGCCACAGCGTCTCGTAGCCCTGCATGCGCTTGCGGCGGGTGAGGGCGTCGATCAGCGTGTGCTCGAAGGCGTGGCCCAGGTGCAGGCTGCCGGTGACGTTGGGCGGCGGGATGACGATCGCGTAGGGAGGCTTCTCGCTCTTCTCGTCCGCCTCGAAGTAACCGCGCTCTACCCAGCGCTCGTAGAGCTTCCCTTCTACCTCGGCCGGCGCGTACGTGGTCGGCAGTTCGGAGTTGGGGCTGCTGGGTGTCTGCGTGTTCTCGGTCACGGGGCACAGTTTAGAGCGGTAACAGTCCAGTCATGAAACCGGTAATCCCGGGGCCCGGCGCCCTGCCCGCCCCTGGCTTCCGTCAGGATGTGTGAAACGTATAAGCAACCTCATTGGGGGACGCGGGATGAGCTACAACCAGCCAGGGCCCTACGGACAGCAGCCGCAGCAGCCGGGGCCGTACGGTCAGCAGCCCCCGCCGCCGGGCCCCTACGGGCAGCCCGCCCCCCAGGCCGGCCCGTACGGCCAGCCGACGGCCCCGCAGCCGGGCTACGGCTACCCGCAGCAGCCGGGCGTGCCCCCGCAGGGCTACCCCCAGCAGCCGCCGACGCCGGCGTACGGCCTCCCGCAGCAGCAGGCCCCGTACGGCGGCCAGCCCCCGAAGAAGTCCAAGGCGGGCGTGATCATCGGTGCGGTCGTCGCGGTGGCGGTGATCGCGGGCGGCGGCTGGTACCTCCTGGGCGGCGGCGCGGGCGGCAGCATCGCCGCGGACACCAAGGGCTACAAGCTGGTCGCCCCGGAGTCGGTGGACGACTTCAAGAAGGACCCGACGTACAAGGAAAAGCCCTTCACCGACCAGGACAAGAAGGAAGCCGAGGCGGCGGGCGTCAAGAACCCGGCCCGGACGGGCATGACCTACACGTCCGGCGACCCGAAGAACCCCCTGACGATCAAGGGCCTCAACTTCCAGGGCGTCTACGGCGAACTCTCCGATCCGGAGAAGGCCGTGGACGGCTACTTCGCCATGGCCAAGGTGAACGCGGCCAAGGACGGCAAGTCCGACGTGCAACTGATCGGCACCCCCAAGGAGATGAAGCCGGCCGGCTTCAAGGGGGCCGTCATGAAGTGCCAGGAGGCCAAGTTCGTCTCGAAGGACACGACGGCCAAGGGCCCGAAGGAGTTCACCCTCCCGATCTGCATCTGGGGTGACTACAGCACCCTGAGCATGGTCAGCGCCACCGACGTGGCCTCGGTCCTCGCGAGCAAGCCGGGCTACACCCTGGAACAGACCGCGGAACTGACCGCGAAGCTCTACAACACCGCCCGCGTCAAGAAGTAGCGCAGCGGCAGCAGTACACAGAAGGGGCGCCCCCGGTCGGGGGCGCCCCTTCTGCTTGGTGATCGGTGCCGCTACGCCGACTTCTCGTGCGGGCCCTGGTCCTTCGGGACGATCCGGGGGACCAGCGTCGGGTTGACGTTGGAGCGGACCACGTCCGCGGTGATGACCACGCGGGCCACGTCCTTGCGGGACGGGACCTCGTACATCACCGACATCAGGACCTCTTCCATGATGGCGCGCAGGCCGCGCGCGCCCGTCTGGCGCAGGATCGCCTGGTCCGCGATGGCCTCCAGTGCCTCGCGCTCGAAGTCCAGCTCCACACCGTCGAGTTCGAACAGCCGCTGATACTGCTTCACCAGCGCGTTGCGCGGCTCGATCAGGATCTGCAGCAGGGCCTCGCGGTCCAGGTTGTGCACGGAGGTCAGCACGGGGAGGCGGCCGATGAACTCGGGGATCATCCCGAACTTCACCAGGTCCTCCGGCATGACCTCCTGGAACTGGTCGCTGGCCTCGATCTCGCGCTTCGAGCGGATCGTCGCCCCGAAGCCGATGCCCTTGGCGCCCGCACGCGACTCGATGATCTTCTCCAGGCCGGCGAAGGCGCCGCCCACGATGAAGAGCACGTTCGTCGTGTCGATCTGGATGAACTCCTGGTGCGGGTGCTTCCGGCCGCCCTGCGGCGGTACGGAGGCGGTCGTGCCCTCCAGGATCTTCAGCAGGGCCTGCTGCACGCCCTCGCCGCTCACGTCGCGCGTGATCGACGGGTTCTCGCTCTTGCGGGCCACCTTGTCGATCTCGTCGATGTAGATGATCCCGGTCTCGGCCTTCTTGACGTCGTAGTCGGCGGCCTGGATCAGCTTCAGCAGGATGTTCTCGACGTCCTCGCCGACGTACCCGGCCTCCGTCAGCGCCGTCGCGTCGGCGATGGCGAACGGGACGTTCAGCATGCGGGCGAGGGTCTGCGCGAGCAGCGTCTTGCCCGAACCCGTGGGGCCCAGCAGCAGGATGTTGGACTTCGCGAGCTCGATCGCGTCGTCCCGGCCCTGCGCGCCGCCGTTCTCGCCGGCCTGAACCCGCTTGTAGTGGTTGTAGACCGCTACCGAGAGCGCCTTCTTCGCCGGCTCCTGGCCGACGACGTAGCTCTCCAGGAACTCGTAGATCTCACGGGGCTTGGGGAGTTCCTCCCACCGGACCTCGGAGGTCTCCGCGAGTTCCTCTTCGATGATCTCGTTGCAGAGGTCGATGCACTCGTCGCAGATGTACACACCGGGTCCTGCGATGAGCTTCTTCACCTGCTTCTGGCTCTTTCCGCAGAACGAGCACTTGAGCAGGTCGCCGCCGTCACCGATGCGTGCCACGAGGTGCTTCCCCTTCGCCTGGGAGACGCCTGGTTCAGCGCTCCTGGTGCCTCATATCCGACGGTACCTTGCCGGGGGCCCCGTGCGGGGCCCCCTTGACGTGGTTCACATCTCCGAGTCCGGAGGCGTGCTCACGCCAACTGTGGCAAGGATCAGGCCTTGCTGCTCTTACGGGTGGAGATGATCTGGTCGATCAGCCCGTACGCGAGCGCGTCCTCGGCCGTGAGGATCTTGTCGCGCTCGATGTCGTCGCGGATCTTCTCGATCGGCGTCGTCGAGTGCTTGGCCAGCATGGTCTCCAGCTGGTCGCGCATGCGGAGGATCTCGTTGGCCGCGATCTCCAGGTCGGAGAGCTGCTCACGGCCGGTGCCACCGGAGGGCTGGTGGATCAGCACGCGGGCGTTCGGCAGGGCCATGCGCTTGCCGGGGGTACCGGCGGCGAGCAGGACCGCGGCGGCGGAGGCAGCCTGGCCCATGCAGACCGTCTGGATGTCCGGCTTCACGAACTGCATCGTGTCGTAGATCGCCGTCAGCGCGGTGAAGGAACCACCGGGGCTGTTGATGTAGATGGAGATGTCGCGGTCCGGGTCCATCGACTCCAGGCACAGCAGCTGCGCCATGACGTCGTTGGCGGACGCGTCGTCGATCTGCACGCCGAGGAAGATCACGCGCTCCTCGAAGAGCTTCGCGTACGGGTCGTACTCGCGCACGCCCTGCGAGGTGCGCTCGACGAAGCGCGGGATGACGTAGCGGTTGTCCACCTGCGGGCCGGTGTAGAGGCCGCTCGCGGAGAAGTTGTTCTGCATCTGGGTGTTCACCATCCTGGTGGCGTTCTGCGGGCTGTCGGCTGCGGGGTACTGACGGTGGGTACCGGGATCAGGCCCCGGTGCCGCCGCCGCCCGGAACGTTGGACGCTGCCGAGATGATCTCGTCGATGAGGCCGTACTCCTTGGCCTCCTCGGAGGTGAACCAGCGGTCGCGGTCACCGTCACGGATGATCGCCTCGACGGTCTGGCCCGAGTGGAACGCGGTGATCTCGGCCATCCGCTGCTTGGTGCGCAGCAGGTACTGGGCCTGGATCTTGATGTCCGACGCGGTGCCACCGATGCCGGCGGAGCCCTGGTGCATCAGGATGTCGGTGTTCGGCAGGGCGAAGCGCTTGCCCTTGGCGCCACCGGTGAGCAGGAACTGGCCCATCGAGGCCGCCATGCCCATACCGATGGTGACGACGTCGTTCGGGATGTACTGCATGGTGTCGTAGACGGCCATACCGGCCGTCACGGAGCCACCGGGGCTGTTGATGTAGAGGTAGATGTCCTTCTCCGGCTCGGCGGCCAGGAGCAGGAGCTGCGCGGTGATCTTGTTGGCGATGTCGTCGTCGACCTGCTGGCCGAGGAAGATGATGCGCTCGCCGAGCAGCCGGTTGTAGACATGGTCGCCGAGGCCGCCACCGATGGACGGCTCACCCGCGGCGTAAGGCTTCAGATTCGTCACGTATCCACCTGCTCGTCTCCGACGGCCATGTGCCGTCTCAGCGTCTCGTTCTGGGGCCCGGTCCGGCCGGAGCGGACGAGTCCGCCGGCGCCCGGGTAGTCACGTGCCCTCGTATTCATGGACCCTAACGCGCAGGTAGGACAACGCCATCCCGCTTCCCGAACTGTTCGCTCGGAGCGCAAGCTCCGGGGGCCTTACGGGGGCCGCGCCGAAGGGCCCGGACGCGACGGCGTCCGGGCCCTTCGGGCACTGCTCAGCGGGCTGCGCCCGGGGTGTTACTTGGCCTCGTCGGCCTGCACCTCGTCGTCGCCGTCGACGACGGCCTCGACGGTCTCGGCGGCCTGCTCCTCGTCCTCGTCGGACAGGTCCACGACCTCACCGTTGGTGTCGACGACCTTGGCGGCCTCGACGACGACCGCGAGGGCCTTGCCGCGGGCGACCTCGCCGACCAGCATCGGGACCTGGCCACCCTCGACGACGGCCTGGGCGAACTGGTCGGGGGACATGCCGGAGGAAGCGGCGCGGCGCATGAGGTGCTCGGTGAGCTCCTCCTGGTTGACGCCCAGCTTCTCCTTGTTGACCAGCGCGTCGAGGACGAACTGGGTCTTGATGCCCTTGATGGCCTGCTCGGAGGTCTCGGCGTCGAACTCCTCGACCGTCTTGCCCTGGAACTCCAGGTACTTCTCGATGGTCAGACCCATCTGGCCGAGCTGGTGGTGCTCCAGGTTGTGCTTGCGGGTCTGGACCTCGTCCGCGAGGAGCTTCTCGGGGATCGGGACCTCGACGAGCTCCAGCAGCTTCTCCAGGACGCGCTCCTGGGCCTGCGTGGCCTGGTCGTACTGCTTCATGTTCTCGAGGCGCTTGCGGCTGTCGTCCTTGAGGGCCTCAAGGGTGTCGAACTCGCTCGCCATCTGCGCGAACTCGTCGTCCAGCTCCGGGAGCTCCTTGGCGGAGACCTTGGTGACCTTGACGGTGACCTCGGCGTCCTTGCCCTCGGCGGAGCCGCCCTTCAGCTGGGAGGTGAAGGTGGCCTCGCCACCGGCCTCCAGGCCCGTGACGGCCTCGTCGATGCCCTCGAGGAGCTCGCCCGAGCCGATGGTGTAGGCGACGTCGGAGGCGACGCCGTCGGGCAGCACCTCGCCGTCGACCTTGGCCTCGAGGTCGATGGTGACGACGTCACCCTCGGCGGCGGCGCGCTCGACGTCGTTGGTGGACGCGAAGCGGCCGCGCAGCTGCTCGACGGACTTCTCGACGTCCTCGTCGGAGACCTCGATGGCGTCGACCTCGACCTCGATGCCGGAGAAGTCCGGGATCTCGATCTCGGGACGCACGTCGACCTCGGCGGTGAAGGCCAGCAGCTCGCCGTCCTTCAGCTCCGTGATGTCCACGTCGGGCTGGCCCAGCGGGTTCAGGTCGGCCTCGTTGACCGCCTCGGTGTAGAACTTCGGGAGGGCGTCGTTGACGGCCTCCTCCAGCACCGCACCGCGGCCGAAGCGCTGGTCGATGACGCGGGCCGGGATCTTGCCCTTGCGGAAGCCCTTCACCGTGACCTGCTGGTTGATCTTCTTGTACGCCGCGTCGAGGCTGTCCTTGAGCTCCTCGAAGGGCACCTCAACAGTGAGCCGAACCCGAGTCGGGTTCAGGGTCTCCACGGCGCTCTTCACGGTTCGGTCTCCTTGTGGCTGACTGCTGGGGATTCTGCCTTCGCGCTGTGATTCAGCGGTTCAGCGGACTTCGGCCCGGTACATCAGACACACGGGCACGCAGCTTGCATAGTAACCGCAAGCGGCAATCAGCCCACAACGCGATCTTGTGGAGACACTGCTGATGGTCGGGGTGGCCGGATTCGAACCGACGACCTTCCGCTCCCAAAGCGGACGCGCTACCAAGCTGCGCCACACCCCGTCGGTGCGACACGTAGGGTACATGCCCGGAGACACTCTGATGCGCGGGGTTTCCCGAGGTATTTCGGGCAGGTCTCCGGCACGGCGTCGAATGTGGTGTGCACCCACCGGGAGCGACCCGCTAGGATGCTGTCCGTGCCGTGGTCCCCGGACCTGCGGCACGCGCGTTGCGGGTGTAGCTCAATGGTAGAGCACTAGTCTTCCAAACTAGCTACGCGGGTTCGATTCCCGTCACCCGCTCAGAAGTACGAAGGGCCAGGTCAGAGGATGTTTCCTCGACCTGGCCCTTCGTCGTTGCGGGGCTGCGGCCGGGCGGCCGCGGTGGGCGTCGGCGCGTCGGCGGACGGGTGTGGTGCTCACCGGATCGGGGGTCCCCGGACTCAGGGTCGCTCCCGACGCGCCGGCCAGCCGCGGCGGCGCGAGAGCCGCTCCACTCGGTCGGACAGGTCCTGCGGCACGTCCAGGCCCCTCTGCCTCGCATCCGCAAGACGGTGCCTCACGTGCCCGAGGATCCGGTCCAGCTCTTCGTCGCTCCGCGCCGCGAAGTCGGCGAGGTCCCGCGTCATGAACCCATTGGCACGCACGGGGTTCAGAGCTTGATGTTCGCGATCATCGTCGCGAGGGAGTTGAGGAAACGGTTCACGTCGTCCGCGATCGAGCTGGACGCGAGGAAGAAGCCGAAGAGCGCCGCGACGATGGCGGGGCCCGTCTTGATGTGGTTGCCGCGGATCAGCACCACCAGGATGACCGCCAACAGAACCACCACTGACAGCGAAATGGCCACTACTGATCACACCTTCGGTCGTCCCCTGGTCGGCCCGGGGCGCACGGCCAGGCACACCCCCACATGGACCATCCTCCCACCAACGGACCCCGGCTATACGCCCCGTGACGAATAGCCATGGTTCCGTTTCCGCCAACCGGATGTGCGACAGGAATATTTCGGGCGCGGGGCACGGATCACGGGGTGGCGAGGCCGAGGAGGGAACGGATATTCGCATACTTTACGGACAGCCTCTCGCGCGTCGCGGTGTCCAGCACGGAGAGGCGTACGGGGTCCGCGTTGTGCGCGATGTCGGACTCCTTGATCAGCAGGGCGCCCGGGGTGGCCAGGATGCGGGCCGCGTACTGCTCGACCGGTTCGCCCGGGCGCTTGGTGACCGCGAGGACCATGTCCTTCACCGTCTGCGGGAGAGCCGCCGAATCCAGCCAGGTGAGGCTGAGGGCCTCGTCCTCGATGGCGTCGTGGAGCCAGGCCGCCGCCTGCTGTTCGGGGCTGCCGCCACGCAGCCGGACGCCCTCGGCCACGGCCGCCAGGTGTTCGGCGTACGGCCGGCCGGCCTTGTCGGTCTGGCCCTCGTGCGCGCTGCGCGCGAGGGCCTCGACCTCGATGAGGGTCAGGGGGCTGTTCGTCATGCGATCTCCCTTGCCGCTGCGCCGAGGGCCTGCGCTGCCCGGCGTACGTCCGCTTGCGTGGTACGCCAGTTGGAGAACGCGGCGCGCAGGGCGGCGGTTCCCCCGTACACGGTGGGAGTGACGAAGACCTCGGCGGCCACCGCCTCCCGCAGCGCGGCCAGCCGGTCCGGCGTGGGGTCTTCGGCGAGGGTGAAGCAGACGACGTTCAGACGGACCGGGGCGAGGAGGGTGAAGGCGGGGTCCTGCGTCAGTACGGCGCCCAGGGCCCGGGCGCAGGCGATGTCGCGCTCGACGATCTCGCGGTGGCCCTCGCGGCCGTACGCGCGCAGCGTGAACCAGGCGGCGAGGGCGCGCAGCCGGTGGGAGTTCTCCGGGGTGAGGTGGACGAGGTCGGGGTGGTCGCCGAGGGGGCCGAGGTAGGCGGCGGAGTTCTGGAAGACCCGGGCCTGAAGGTCGGGCCGGCGGGTGAACTGGACGGCGCTGTCGTAGGGGACGTTGAGCCATTTGTGCAGGTCGACGCAGAGCGAGTCGGAGGCGTCGAGGCCGTCGGCGAGGTGCGCGTGCTCCGGGGAGAGGGCGGCGAAGGCGCCGAACGCGGCGTCGGTGTGCAACCAGAAGTCGTGGCGTTCGCGCAGGGCGGCGACGGCCCGGAGGTCGTCGAAGTCCACGGTGTTGACGGTGCCCGCGTTGGCGACGACCACGGCCGGGCCGGGGGTGTCGGCGAGGGCGCGCTCCAGGGCGGCGGGGTCGGCGGCCTCGCGGCCGGGCAGGGTCGGGACCCTGACGAGGGAGGACCGGCCGAGGCCGAGGACGGACAGGGCCTTGGCGATCGAGGAGTGCGGGGCGCCGGAGAGCACGCGGACCGGGCCGAGGGCGGCGGCGCCGTCCTCGGCCGGGCTGACGCCGAGGCGCTCGCCGAGCCATTCGCGGGCGATGGCGAGGCCGGTGGTGTTGGACATGGTGGCGCCGGAGACGAAGGTGCCGGAGTGGTCGGCGGTCAGGCCGAAGAGGTCGCGGAGCCAGCCGACGGTCTCGCGTTCGAGGTCCTGGCCGCCGCCGTCCAGCGCGGAGTTGGAGTTCTGGTCGTGGGCGGCGGTGAGCCAGTCCCCGGCGAGGGCGGCGGGGGTGGCGCCTCCGGTGACGAAGCCGAGGTAGCGCGGTCCCGCGGAGGCAGACAGCCGCGGCTCCCACCGGTCGCGGAAGGCGGCGAGGGCGGAGTCCGCGCCGGTGGCGTGCTCCGGAAGGGGCTGCGGTGCGTACGGCTGTGCGGTGGGCGGTACGACGGGACGCGCGTCCAGGGTGGCGAGCGCGTCGGCGGCGGCGCGGCGGGTGGCGTCGAGGAGTTCGGGGAGCCGGGCGAGGTCGGCGGCGAGCGTGCGGTCCATGGGGGGCACGGTAGGCGGCGCCGGGCCGGCGGGGGTGGGCCAATCCGCACCGAGTGGCCCGCGCGCCGCGACCGGTATCCGCCCGGCCCCCGGCCCCCCGGCCCCGGCCCCGCCTTCTCAGTGCCGGGCCGGGTGCAGGGCGCGGCGGGCCGGCAGGGTGGTGCAGGCGAGGCCCAGGAGGAGTACGGCGGCCACGAAGGAGCCGTAGACGAGGGGCGGGACGTACGGGGCCGCGCCGGTGAGCGCCTCGGTCAGCGGGAACAGGGTGGCCAGGGCGATCGCGGAGCCGAGGACGATGCCCGCGCCGGTGATCAGCAGGGCCTCCCAGCGGAGCATGCGGAGCACCTGGCGGCGGGTGGAGCCGACGAGGCGCAGCATGGTCAGTTCGCGGCGGCGGTCCAGGACGGTCATCACGAGCGTGTTGGCGGCGGCGACGGCCGCGAAGCCGCCGAGGACGGCCGCCATGGTGGTGTTGGCCCAGGCGTTGAGCTCGCGGTCCGTGTTGCGGGCGGTGGTCCAGCCCTTCCGGTCGGTCACGGCCCCGAGTTCCGCGAGGGCGGGCGAGCTGCCGCGGACCAGCAGTTCGGTGGGGGCGGGTGAGGTCAGGTGCCCGGTGAGGTCGGCGGCGGGCAGGGTCACCTCGCCGAGGCCGAGGCCCCGGGTGTAGACGGCGACGATCTCGGACGAGGCCGGGGTGCCGTCGGGAAGGTGGTACTCCAGGCGGTCGCCGATCCCGGCCCCGGCGGTGTCGGCGAGGGTGCGGTCGACGGCGGCGGTGCCCGGGCGCAGGGCGTCGAGGCTGCCTTCGCGCACACCGAGGTCCTGGACCCGGGCGAGGTCCGCGCCGGAGCCGGTGACGGCCTGGGCGGAGGCGCTCTGGAACCAGCGGTCGGTGCCGGAGCCCACGACGGTGACCAGGGACGTACGGGTGATCGGGACGGCGGCGGTGACCCCGGCGGGCAGCGGCCGGGTCGCGATGTCGGAGGGCGGCGCGGTGACGACGTGGTCGGCGAGCAGTCCGGCCTCCTGCTGCCGGGCGGTGGCGCGGTCCGTGCTGGTGTGGAGGAAGACCAGCGTCGAGGAGAAGGCCATGGCGAGGACGATCGGGGTGATCGCGGAGGCGAGGCGACGGGCGTGGGCCCGGGAGTTGGCGGCGGCCAGTGCGGCGGAGGGGCCGCTGACGCGCAGCGGGAGCCCGAGTACGGCGGCGCAGGCGCGGGCGATGAGCGGGCCGAGCAGGGCGACGGCCAGCATGAAGAGCATGACGACGCCGAGGGAGGCGTCGGCGGCGTCGGCGCCGCTGCCGGTGGCGGCGAGTCCCGCGCAGGCGGCGCCGCCGGCCAGGGCTGCGAGGCCGAGGGGTGTGCGGATCCAGCCGGGGCGGACCCGTTCCACGGCGGCGTCGGCGAGGGCCTGACCGGGGCGGATGCGGGCGGGGCGGCGGGCCGCGGCCCAGCCCGCGAGCAGGGCCGTGACGAGGCCGACGCCGATGGCCGCGGCCAACGGGATCCAGGAGACGGAGAGTTCGACGGCGGCGGGGACGGCTCCCTTGGCCTTGAGCTCGCCGAACCACCAGGCTGCGAGGGCGTATCCGGGGAGGCAGCCGAGGGCTCCGGCGGCGGGCGCGACGAGGAGGGCCTCGGTGGCGACGGTGCGGCGGATCTGGCGCGGGGTGGCTCCGACGGCGCGCAGCAGGGCGAACTCGCGGGAGCGCTGCCCGACGGAGAGGGCCACGGTCGCGGCGGCGGTGAAGACGGCGACGAGGGTGACCGTGCCGCCGAAGGAGCCGCCGAGGGCGGTCAGCAGTTCCTTGGCGGCCTCGAGCTCGGGGGCGACGGCGCGGTCGGCCCCGGTGAGCACTTCGGCCCGGCCCGCGACGGCGGCGGTGGCCGCATCGGCGAGTTGCCGGTCGCTCGTGCCGGGCCCGGCGGTGGCCGGGAGGAGTGCGATGGCGTCGAGGGAGCCGGGGTGGCCTGACAGGGTGCGGGCGTCGGCGTCGGAGAACCAGGCGCCGTGGTCCCCGGTGTGTCCGACGACGCGGAAGTCTCGCCTGCCGACGGGGGTCTCCAGGCTGACCCGGCTCCGGTCGGCCGTGGCCGCGGTCACGCCGGCGCCGAGGACGACCTCGCCCGGGCCGGGCGCGCGGCCCGCGCCGAGCTTCGTACCGGTGAAGGCGGTGGAGCCCCAGCCGGACGCCTCGGAGGTGGCGCCCGACGCGTCGCGCACGGGGAACACCACGTCGGGCACGGCCCGGCCAAGCGGAGCCAGCCGGTCCAGGAGGGCGGCGTCGACCCGGGCCCGTTCGGGAACCCGGGCGGAGATCTCGTAGGAGCCTTCTCCGCTGCCCGACCGGAGGCGGACCTGCTGGTCGGCGGTGATGACGACGGAGGCGCCGGCGTACCGGGTGGGCGGGACGGCGGCCCGCAGTCCGCTCTCGAGCAGGATGCCGCAGGCGCAGACGATGGCGACGGTCATGAGCAGGGCGATGAAGGTCCCGGCGAAGGCGGCCGGGCGGAACCGGACCGCCGCGCGGGCGAGACCGTTGGGGCGCGCAGGCATCAGGCGGCCGCTCCCGCACGGGCCGGGGCGGTGGCGGTGGCGGCGGGGCGTGCGGTGAGCGCGGACATCCGGGCGGCGACGGTGGCGGCGGGGCTGCGCGGCAGCCGGTCCGCGATGAGCCCGTCGGCGAGGAAGAGCACCTGGTCGGCGTGGGAGGCCGCGACCGGGTCGTGGGTGACCATGACGACGGTGGCGTTCAGGGAGTCGACGGCGCTGCGCAGGAGGGCGAGGACCTCGGCCGCGGTGGTGGTGTCGAGGGCTCCGGTGGGTTCGTCGGCGAAGACGACGTCGGGCCGGGTGACGAGGGCCCTGGCGATGGCGACGCGCTGCTGCTGACCGCCGGAGAGTTCGGCGGGGCGGCGGCGGCCCTTGCCCTCCAGGCCGACGCGGGCGAGCAGCTCGGCGGCGCGGTCCTCGCCGCGGGATGCGGAGCGGCCGCCGGCGAGGCGCAGCGGGAGCAGCACGTTCTGTTCGACGGTGAGGGAGGGCAGCAGGTTGAAGGCCTGGAAGACGAAGCCGAGCCGGCTGCGGCGGAGCTCGGTGAGCTCGTTCTCGTTCATGCCGGTGATCTCGGTGCCGCCGAGCCGTACGGAGCCCTCGGTGGGCAGGTCGAGTCCGGCGGCGCACTGCAGGAAGGTGGACTTGCCGGAGCCGGAGGGGCCCATGACGGCGGTGAAGCTGCCGCGCGGCAGGCTGAGGTCGATGCCGCGCAGGGCGTGCACGCAGGAGGCGCCGCGCCCGTACCGGCGCCGGACGCCCCGCAGTTCCACGGCCGCGGTGGTCTCGTACCCAGGCGCCGCCGAGGTGTCCTCGTGCCGCCGTCTGCTCCGCCGCAGCCCCATGGTGCTCCGCCTTCCGTGCTGTCGTCCGTCGTCGTCCGTTGGTGTCGTCGACGCTACGGATCAGCAGGTGGGAGGGGACATGGCGGAGGCTGGCCGGTCCGCGGTGGGGTAAACCCCACCCCGCGGCGGGGGTTCGTCAGGCGGAGCGGCGGATGAGCAGCAGGGCCCGGTCGTCGTTGACGTCCTTGGCGACCTTCTCGATCAGGTGCCAGGCCGCGCCCTCCCAGCCGGCGGCCACGTAGCGGTCGGCCTCGCCGGTGAGGCGGTCGATGCCCTCGCTGATCTCGCGGTCGGCCGTCTCCACCAGCCCGTCGGTGAAGAGCATCAGGACGTCGCCGGGGCGCAGGTTGCCGCGGGCGGCGATGAATTCGGCGCCGTCGTAGACGCCGAGGAGCGGGCCCTCGCCGGACTTCTCCTGCCAGCGGCCGGTGCCCGCGGAGAGCTGGAGGGCGGGGAGGTGGCCGGCCGAGAGGAGTTCGTAGTCGCCGCTCTCCAGGTCCAGGACGAGGTGGATGGAGGTGGCGAAGCCCTCGTCCCAGTCCTGGCGGAGCAGGTAGCCGTTGGCGGCGGGCAGGAAGCCGTGCGCGGGCAGCGCGCCGAGCAGCCCGCCGAAGGCGCCGGACAGCAGCAGGGCCCGGGAGCCCGCCTCCATGCCCTTGCCGGAGACGTCGGTCAGGACGATCTCCAGGGTCCGGCCGCCGTTGGTGCGGGCCGCGACCACGAAGTCGCCGGAGAAGGACTGGCCGCCGGCCGGGCGCAGGGCCATCTCGCGGTGCCAGCCGCGTGGCAGGGCGGGCAGCTTGCTCTGGACGCGGATGCGTTCGCGCAGGTCGAAGAGCATGGTGCCGCCGCGCCGCCAGGGCACGCCGACGCGGCTGCGGAACTGGGCGATGACCAGGCCGAAGAACCCGCAGGCCGCGACCACCAGAACGGTTCCGGGGGTGACGCGCGCCGGGCCCTGGGTATAGGGGCCGAGTACGAGGGCTTCGACGATCAGTGCGGCCGCGGAGGCGGCGTACAGGGCGAGGAGGCTGGCGGGGCGCAGCAGCAGTCCGCCGGCCACGATCGGCAGGACGAGGGCCGAGGGCGAGAACCAGACAGGCAGCATCATCGTGCCGCAGGCGATCGCGGGGACGGTGAGCAGCAGCCCGCCGAAGGCGAGCCAGTCGGAGGCGTCGCCCCGGAAGTAGTCGACGGCTGATTTGCGCAGGGCGGTGCGGCCCCGGTGCGACAGCATGCGCATCCGGGCCATGAGGGGTTCCACGCGTGCTCCGGCCATTGCTTCGGGACCCTATCCATCCTGACTGTGGATGCGCAGGGGTACCCCCGGACCTGGGCCCCCAGGCACCCGAAAACTCTTCGACTGCGACGGAGCGGCCGGGTGAGGATGACGGTATGGATCTTGAGATGCGCGTTTTGCAACAAGACGAGTGGGATATTTGGTTCGATCATCTGGAACTGGCTTTCGGTGGCGTGGCCGAGCCTCCGGAGGGCCGGAAACTGTTCCGGGCCCTGACGGAGCCGGAGCGTGCGCTGGGGGTCTGGCAGGGCGAGACGTGCGTCGGCTCGGCGGCGGCCTTCAGCTTCCGCCTCTCGGTGCAGGGCGGCGCACTGGTGCCCACGGCCGCGGTGTCCTTCGTGGGAGTCGCGCCGACGCACCGCCGTCGCGGCATCCTCGGCTCTCTGATGCGGCGCCAGCTGGACGACGTCCGGGCGGCCGGCGAGCCGCTCGCCGTACTGACGGCCTCCGACCCGGCGATCTACGGGCGCTTCGGGTACGGCCTCGCGACCTACGCCATGTCCCTGGAGATCGACACGACGCGCGTACGGCTCGAGGTGCCGCCCGGGACGGACGGGGTGCGGCTGCGGCTCGCCGACCCGGAGAAGTCGCTGGCCGCCTGTGAGCGGGTGTACGCCGACCTGGTGTCCCGGCGGCCCGGGGCGCCGGCCCGGCAGCCCGGCTGGGAGCGGATGGCGGTCACGGATCCGCCCGGGGAGCGGGCAGGCGCCTCCCCGCTGATGTGCGTGGTGGCGGAGCGGGCGGACGGCGAGGTCGCCGGGTACGCCCGCTACCGGGTCAAACCGGACTGGAACGCGTCGGGTTCGGACGGGACGGTCCAGGTCGAGGCCCTCGACGCACTGGATCCGGCGGCGACGGCCGCGCTGTGGCGCTATCTGTTCTCCATCGACCTGACCTGGACCGTACGGGCCGCCAAGCGCCCGGTGGACGACCCGCTGCTGCACCTGGTCAGCGACGTCAGGCGGTCGAAGCCGGCCACGCGCGACTCGCTCCACGTGCGCCTGGTGGACCTGCCGGCGGCCCTGGAGGCGCGCTCGTACGGGTCCGCGGTGGACGTGGTCGTGGAGGTCGAGGACGCGTTCTGTCCGTGGAACGAGGGGCGGTGGCGGCTGGTGGCCGACGCCGAGGGCGTCGCCCGGTGCACCCGGACTGCGGAACCGGCGGACCTGGAGCTGTCGGTCCGGGAGCTGGGTTCCGCCTATCTGGGCGGGATCACCCTCACCTCGCTGGCCGCGGCGGGCCGGGTACGGGAGCTGCGCCCGGGAGCCCTCGCGCAGGCCTCGCGCGCCTTCGCGGGCGACGTGGCGCCCTGGCTGCCCCACAGTTTCTGAACCACGGGCCCGCCGGCGGGCGGTCGGGCCGGCGGCGGGCTAGCGGGCCTGGCAGCCAGGGCACCAGAAGAGGTTGCGGGCGGCGAGGTCTGCGGTGCGGATCTCGCCGCCGCAGATGTGGCAGGCCATGTTCGCCCGCCGGTAGACGTACACCTCGCCGCCGTGGTCGTCCACGCGCGGCGGCCGGCCCATCGCCTCGGGCAGATGCTCGTCGCGGACGGTGTCGATGCGGTTGTTGCGCACGCCCTCCCGCATCAGGTCGGCCAGGTCGGCCCACATGGCGTCCCATTCGCCGCGGGTGAGGTCCTTGCCGGGCCGGTACGGGTCGATGCCGTGCCGGAAGAGGACCTCGGCGCGGTAGACGTTGCCGATGCCCGCGACGACCTTCTGGTCCATGAGCAGGGCGGCGACGGTGGTGCGGGACCGGGAGATCCGCTTCCAGGCCCGGTCGGGGTCGTCGTCCGGCCGCAGCGGGTCGGGGCCGAGCCGTTCGTGTATCGCCTTCTTCTCGCCCTCGCCGATCAGCGCGCAGGCGGTGGGTCCGCGCAGGTCGGCGTAGTGCTCCTCGTTCAGCAGCCGCAGCCGGACCGTGTCGGTCGCGGGCGGGGCCGGGGCGGGGCCGAAGCCGAGCTTGCCGAAGAGCCCGAGGTGGATGTGGATCCAGGCGTCGCCCAGTTCGAGGAAGAGGTGCTTGCCGTGCGCCTCCGCGCCCTCCAGCTCGCGTCCGTCGAGCAGGGCCGCGCTCTCGGCGAAGCGGCCCTGGGGGCTGCTCACGCGGACCGGGCGGGCGGCGAACCGCTCGGTGTGGTCCTGGGCGAGGCGGTGGATCGTATGCCCCTCGGGCACGGCGGACTCCTGGGAAGAATGAAAACGGCCGCGCCGCCCCCGGAGGGAGCGCCGCGGCCGGAAGCGGTATCAGCCCTGCGGGTGGTGGGCCGGGATCGGGGGGAGCTCGCCGGTGGTCTCGTAGGCGGAGAGCATCTCGATGCGGCGGGTGTGGCGCTCCTCGTCGGAGTACGGGGTCGCCAGGAACGCCTCGATGAAGCTGACGGCCTCGTCCTGCGTGTGCATGCGGCCGCCGACGGAGATGACGTTGGCGTTGTTGTGCTCACGGCCGAGCTGGGCGGTCTGGACGCTCCAGGCCAGGATGGCGCGGACGCCCTTGACCTTGTTCGCGGCGATCTGCTCCCCGTTGCCGGAGCCGCCGATCACGATGCCGAGGCTGTCGGCGTCGGCGGCGGTCTTCTCCGCGGCGCGGAGGCAGAACGGCGGGTAGTCGTCCACCGCGTCGTAGATGTGGGGCCCACAGTCGACGGGCTCGTGGCCGTTGTTCTTGAGCCAGTCCACCAGGTGGTTCTTGAGCTCAAAGCCGGCATGGTCGGATCCGAGGTACACGCGCATGCAACGAGTGTGGCACGTGGAGGCCCGACAGCCCGCAGCGGGTGTCGCGTAAGTCACTTCTAAAGCTCAAGTAAACCCAAAGAACGCAGATGGGACAGGGCGGGACCCCCGATTCGGACGTTCACCCCAACGCAACGATCCGGATTGAGGTCTTCCGTCCTGCGTTCATCTCAGGTTTGAATGCCGGGGCTCGCAACCCGAGAACCTAAGGATCCGTCCATGAGCTCCACGACGACCCTTCAGAAGGAAGGCGGCCCCACCGGCAACCCCGGTGACGGCCAGCCCTCCGACGGTCTGAAGGCCGGTCTCAAGAACCGCCACCTGTCCATGATCGCCATCGGCGGCGTCATCGGCGCCGGCCTCTTCGTCGGTTCCGGTGGCGGCATCGCCAAGGCCGGCCCCGCCATCCTGATCTCCTACGCGCTGGTCGGCGCGATGGTGGTCTTCGTGATGCGGATGCTGGGCGAGATGGCCGCCGCGAGCCCGAACTCGGGCTCCTTCTCGGCCTACGCCGACCGCGCGCTCGGCCGCTGGGCGGGCTTCTCCATCGGCTGGCTCTACTGGTTCTTCTGGGTCGTCGTCCTCGCGGTGGAGGCCACCGCAGGCGCCGCCATCCTGGAGAGCTGGATCCCGGCCGTCCCGCAGTGGGCCTGGGCCCTGATCGTGATGGCGGTCCTGACCGTCACCAACCTCGGCTCGGTCGCCTCCTACGGTGAGTTCGAGTTCTGGTTCGCGGGCATCAAGGTCGTCGCCATCGGCGCGTTCGTGATCGTCGGCATGCTGGCCGTCTTCGGCCTGCTGCCGGGCTCGGACAACCCGGGCGCGGGCTTCGCGCACCTCACCGACGCCGGCGGCTTCTTCCCCAACGGCTACGGCGCCGTCCTGACCGGTGTGCTGATGGTCGTCTTCTCCTTCATGGGCAGCGAGATCGTCACGCTGGCGGCCGGCGAGTCGGAGAACCCCCGCAAGGCGGTCACCCAGGCCACCAACTCCGTCATCTGGCGGATCGGCGTCTTCTACCTCGGCTCGATCTTCATCGTGCTGACCCTGCTCCCGTGGAACGACAAGTCGATCACCGAGAAGGGCTCGTACGTCGCCGCCCTGGACTCGATCGGCATCGCGCACGCCGGCACGATCATGGAGGTCATCGTTCTGACCGCCGTGCTGTCCTGCCTGAACTCGGGCCTCTACACCGCCTCCCGCATGGCCTTCTCGCTCGGTGAGCGCGGCGACGCCCCCAAGGCGTTCGCCAAGGTCAACAAGAACGGTGTGCCGGTCGCCGCGATCCTGGGCTCCACGGTCTTCGGCTTCGTCGCCGTCTACTTCAACTACGCCTTCAAGGACACGGTCTTCAACTTCCTCCTGAACTCCTCGGGTGCCATCGCGCTCTTCGTCTGGCTGGTGATCTGCTTCACCCAGCTGAAGATGCGCGGGATCCTGGTCCGCGAGGCGCCGGAGAAGCTGACCGTGAAGATGTGGCTCTTCCCGTGGCTGACCTGGGCCACCGCCGCACTGATCATGTTCGTGATCGGCTACATGTTCGTGGACGACGCCAACCGCGAGGTCGTCACCCTGTCCACCCTCGTCGCCGGCCTGGTCGTGCTCGTCGGTGTGGTCCTGGACTTCCGCCGCAAGCGGGCCCTGCAGGGCTGACCGCCCGTGCACGTACGCCGGAGCCCGGCCCGCCTTCGC